>JADHUZ010000117.1 GCA_016784265.1 Fidelibacterota bacterium | reverse complement strand
TTCGTTTGGAATACCAAGTTTTCGACTTTTTTGTGCACCAGTGCCGATAAATAAAAAATCGAAATTATTTTGCAATTCGTTGAATTTCCATAAATCAACTTTTGTATCAAAGTGAATTTTCGCACCAAGTTCGATAATCCTATCAATATCTGCATTAATGCTTTCGTCATTCAAACGAAATTCTGGAATCACGGCTGAAATCATTCCACCCGCTTGCGTTTTTTGCTCAAATATCTCAACCGAAAACTCATTATTAAGCAGAAAATATGCACACGAAAGTCCAGAAGGTCCAGCACCGATGATTGCGATTTTTGGATGTTGGATATTGGATATTGGATGTTGAATATTTCCTACGCTCCATTCACTGCTCTCTGCTATAAACTTTTTGATTTCACGAATATTTAGTGGAGAATCATAATTGATTCTTGTGCATTTTGTCTGGCATATTTGATCGCATACTGCTCCGGTTGAATATGGAAAGGGGTTCGTTTGTAACACTATTTTCAGCGCATTTTGCAAATCTCCCTGTGCAACAAAATCAAGATATGCCGGAACATTTTGGTCGGTCGCACAAGTTTCTGTGCACGGTGCTTTTGCACAATCAAAAATTGGCAAATCACGGCTCGTTTTGATATTTTGATATGGAAATTCAGATTTTCTATATCGTGGATTTTCCAGAACAAATTTTGCATAATTTTGCAATTTGCCTTTTGTATTCGTAATTTCTAATTCGTAATTCCTAATTCTCAATTCTTCAAAATATTGAGCCAACCGAGCATAACCACCGGGTTTGAGCAAATCTGAGCAAACAGTAACGGGAAAAAGTCCGCATTCAAGAGTTTCAGAAACATTAAACGCATCTACGCCAGCACAAAATGAAATGTTCAGTTTGTTATCAAAATCTGATTGTAATATTTCTGCTAAATTAATAGCCAACGGATGTAACGCGCGACCGCTTAGATAAACCATTATTTCAGAATTTGGCAAATCAGTATTTTCGTTCAAAACTTCCAAAGTGTTTGTTAATTTGATTCCAAATTCCACACCAAATATTTCCGCTGTATTTTGCAATGAATGAATCATCTTTACAGCATCCGGATATTTCAAATCGTGCTCAAATGCAATATCAGGCACTGTAATTTCATATTCCAAATTTTCGTTTAAAATTTCACGAACTTGATGTTTCCCAAGCAAAGTTGGATTCAATTTTACTGTAGTGTGAAATTTTCGTTCCGTTAAAAAGTATTCTGCAATTTTCTGAATTTCCTCTGTCGGACATCCGTGCATTGTAGAAATTGTCAAATTATTTGAAATCTGTGTTGGGATATTTAAACTTCGAATATTTGGATAAATCGGTTCCAATATTTTTAGATAATTTTCTAGTTCTTCTGAGCAATCTGTCATTCTATTCAAATATTGTTGCACATTCGGTTTTTTGATTCCAGCCAAATCGTAACCAACACTCATATTGAAAATAAATCCTGATTCATTCGATTCAAACCCAAATTTATCTTTTAATAAATGAATCAATATCCACGCTTTTAGATATTCGTCAAACGATTCATTAAGTTTCAATTCCTGCGACCATTCGCAATTGTATCCTTCATCGGAAATATCAATACACGGACGGGTGATTTCGAGTTCGTCGATCGTCTGCACAGTTTTAAGTTCGATGTATCGTGCTCCACAAAGCCACGCTGAAATAATATTCTGTGCCATTTGTGTATGCGGACCTGCAGCAACTCCAATCGGTGTTTCTAATAGTTGACCATAACGCTTTGCTCTAAAATAATCATCTGATTTCGGGTTGAAAAATAGCGATTTGTGAATACCAAAAATCGTGTCTTTTTTGCCACAAAGTTCGCAAAGATTCGCTAAGGTTTTTAAATTTATTCCTTTAAAATTTTTCATTTTACTGTTCATCATTCATCCTTCGAACCTCATTGTTCAAAAGGTTTACTAACACTTGTTCTCTATAATTTGCACTTGCCCGAATGTCTGAAATCGGCGAAATGTCGGGGACAATCAAATTGGCAGTGATGTCAGTTTTAGGATTATCAAGCAACACATTTTCCAATGTTTTCAGTCGGATAATCGTCGGGGCAACGGCTCCTGCAAAAATAGAAAGATGTTCAAAATTATCGCAGTTTTTCTTATACACAATTGCAAAGTTGACTACAGAAATTGCCATAGATTCACGCAATCCTAGTTTGATAAACAGCGATTGAAAATCTGTTTTCGGCAAAATAACGGACTGCAAAATCTCACCATTATTAAGTGCAATTTCACCGGGATTTGTGATGATATTTTCGATTGGAACGATTCGTTCACTTTTGCTCCTGATGAGTTTTAGTTTAGCACCAAAAGAATAAAGTGGTGTGAGTAAATCACCCGATGGAGAAGCATTGCAAATGTTTCCACCGATTGTGGCACGATTGCGGATTTGCACACCAGCGAACTCTTTTGTAGCCTGCCATAATGCGTTGAAATATTTGTGAATTACAAGATTTTTCTGTAATTCTGTAACCGTCGTGAGCGCTCCAATTTCGATTTCTTCTGTGGTTTCACGAATTTCTGAAAGGTCTGAGATATTTTTCAAATCAATCAAATTTTCAGGAAGTGGAGTTCCATTTTCAAATCCTGGCATTAAATCCGTCCCACCAACTAAAATGGTGTAATTTTTGATCGATTCGAAAAGATTAAATAATTCTGAAATTGAATTTGGAGAAAAATAGTTCATTTAATTGTCAATTGTTTTCAATTGCATCCACTATTTTTTTGTATCCAGTGCAACGACAAATATTCCCCGCAAGTTTTTCTTTGATTTCGTCACGAGTAGAATGTGGGTTTTCTTTTCGGATTTCCTCTCCAGCAAGCACCATTCCCGGAATGCAAAATCCACATTGCACCGAATGATGCTCGATAAAATTCTGTTGTATTTCCGATAATTCGTCTACTTTTGCGATTCCTTCTATCGTTGAGATTTCACTCCCATTAGTTTCCACTGCAAAAATTAAACACGAATTTACGATTTTCCCAGCAAGAATTACAGAACACGCTCCGCATTCGCCTTCGCCACAGACTTCTTTCGTGCCAGTTAATTTCAAATGGTTTCTGATGAAATCCAAAAGTCGCAAATGCGTTGGAATCGTTTTTTCGACTTGCTTTCCGTTAATTTTTACCGAAATTGCCTTGCTATTTTTCATCCGCGATTTTTGGTTGTAAACAATCTGTGAAATCCGTGAAATCTGTGGTTTTGTTCACAGGTTTAAATTCTCAATTGAATCTATCGCTTCCGGAATTTCTATTTTCTTCTGTGCCGCTGGAATGTCTTTCAATCCCGTGCCGGTTGCTAGAATTACGACAGTCTCATTTTTTTCGATTTTTCTGGATTCAGTCGCTTTTTTGAATCCTGCAAATGACGATGCCGCCGCTGGTTCTGTGAAAATTCCCGTTTTTTCAGAAAGTTCCTTTTGCGCTGTCAAAATTTCATCATCACTCACAGTAATTCCAAATCCGTCGCTGTTTTTTACGGCTCTGAGTGCTTTTGTTCCGTCGGCGGGATTGTCCACAGAAATGCTATCGGCAATGGTATTTGACGAAACAGGTTCGATTTTCCCATCATTTTTGAGTGCATTGACACTGGCACAACTTCCTTCGGATTGCACGGCGACAAGTTTCGGCATTTTGTCAATCCAACCGAGTTTTTTCAAATCCCAGAACGATTTGTAAACTCCGCCGATGATGCAACCATCTCCGGTCGGAACGAAAATCAAATCCGGCACATTCCAATTCAATTGTTCAGCGATTTCGAGTCCGACAGTTTTTTTGCCTTCGGAAAGTATGGGATTGATGCCTGTTGAACGCGAGTAAAATCCGTATTTTTCAGAAATTTTCATCGAAAGTGCGAACGCGTCATCATATGTTCCGTTCACAGGAAAAAGTGTTGCGCCGTATTGTAAAATCTGCGTGAGTTTGGCTTTCGGAGCCGAAGCCGGTGCGAGGATAATTGCATTTTTTCCGTAAAATGCCGAAAGCGCTGAAAGCGAAGCCGCCGCATTGCCTGTCGAAGCAGCCACAATCGTGTTTTCGCCCATTTCCGTCGCGTGTTGAATACCGATGTCCGTAGCGCGGTCTTTCAGCGAACCGGATGGATTGCGTGTGTCATCTTTGACGAAAAATTCCGAGACACCAAATTCCTCTGCAATTTTCGCAAAGGGAATCAACGGAGTTCCGCCGATTTGCATCGTGCGTTTTGGTGCATTTTTAACCGGTAAAATCGGTAAATATCTCCAATGAGAACGGTCTGGATTTTTCGCTAAATCTTGCTTCGTCCATTTTTGCGAAATTGAAGCATAATCGTAAATGATGTCTAAATTCTCACCGCAATCACATTGATAACGAAATGGTTCGATGTCATATTTTGCATCGCAGGAAACGCACTGCACATTGATAATTTTTGGTTTTTGATTTTTCATTTCAACCATTGATTACACGAATATCACAGAAGATTTAGCCGCGAAGAGCACAAAGAAATACGAAAATAAAAACCGTAAAATCATCCACTAATTTTCGAATTAAACTCTTCGATTTTTCTGTCCCATTCGTCGGCTTTCGCAAACTGATTTTTCCAATAATCGTCATCATTCCATTGTGCATCGAGTTCTTCAACTGATTTGCCTTGTTGCTCGATCCACGTAAAATATTTCAAATTGTGAATCCTCTTTTTTTCGTAATACGAAAGTTCCAAAATATCGTCTTTTCCGATGCCTAGAAGCCGATGTTCAAAATCCACTTCCGCTTGCGTTTCCGTGTATTTACCAAATTTCTCATTCGCTTCAGCAAGTCGTGATTGATACATTTCCATCGAATCGGTAGCCACTGTAAACACGCAATCGTTTTCGTTGAATTCGTAGTATTTCGCTATTTTGATTGCACCCAAAATATTCGCAACCGAAGAAATACCGAAATGATGCAATTTTTCCAGTAAATCTTCAGAAATACCATGATTTTTGAGAACCG
>JADHUZ010000116.1 GCA_016784265.1 Fidelibacterota bacterium | reverse complement strand
CCAACTTCGTAGAACATCGTCGCTTCATCTCGTCTTAGATGAAAATCAATATCAACTAAATCGCTCTGCACAACAAGGATTTCCGCGTTGGATTCATGATACGAACCACCGAAATACTCCCTGCGATAGCCAAACACTTCGCTTTTCAGAGTATAAGCACCAGTTTTCAATCCACCAATCTGATATCCAAAATCATCAGAAATAGAAAATCCAGCAAAATTACCTGTCGCAACATCATAAGCCGAAACCATCGCACCACAGATATTTTGTCCGGATTCGGTCGAAATTACTCCTTCAATGGAATGCCCTGCCTCTAATTGAAATTCCACTTCAGTTTCCGATAAAGGCTCGACGGTAATTTTTTCGGCATTTTTCCATGAATAGACATTTCCTGAATATTTGGGAATAAATCCAGTATTTACTCGGCTTCCGTCAACAAGCAACTTATACGATCCAATCGGCAAAGAAACTGAGAAAAATCCTTCGGTATCTGTCGTGAAAACGCCGTGAAACTCGTCCGTTGAATAATCCCAAACAAAAACCAATGCCTCTTCGATAGCAGTGCCAGAACCGCCGTGACCGGATTCATCATAAACGGTTACATGCCCCAAAATCGTTCCAGACTCCGCTCCAATCGGCAACAAACTAAAATCTTTGTCAACCCATTCTCCCGCAACCGAAATCCAAACTGTCTGATCGTGAAAATCCGAAGACAAGATTTGGATGAAATAGTTATTTGCTTCCAAAGGTATTTCATAATAACCGAGCGAATCCACCCATGCTGAACCGACTACATTTCCATCCAAATTTCGCGCTTGAACAAAGGCATTATCAATTTCATCTTCTCCGACAACGCTGGAGATATACCCACGAATTCCACCAATATTTTCCGTGTTGATTAGTGTCAGTTCCAAATTCACTTGATCGCCGGATAACACTGTTACAAAACCGAAGCCATTTTCGTAATATTCTTCCGCCCACGCAGAAACAGAATATTCACCCACTGGCACATCGCACAAAAATTCACCGAATTCATTAGATTCAATCGTCAAACCAGTTGATCCGTTAGCAATATGAACCATCGCATTCGGGACAATTTCTCCGCTATGTTGATCTAAAACCGCACCGCTAATTTGACCATTTTCATCGCCGTTCAACGGAACGATGTAGATATCTATTCTTTCCGTATCGTCTTGAAGCACAAAAACTTGATTGACGCACGTTTGCAAATATTCTTCGTCAAATGAGCAAACTCTGTATTGTCCCCATTTTACCGGAATCCGAAACGAGCCGTCGAGTTCGGTAATTCCATCAAAATAAAGTCCGCTTAAAAAATTTCCTGCTTCCAGCCAGATATTCGACGCTGGCAAACCAGTTTCGGCATCGAAAACCAAACCTTCGATAAAACTCGTTGTGGTTTCAAAAACAAATTCAAAACCAATCTCATGCCCATTCACGTAAACATTTTGATAATCAGGTGCAAGATAATCTTCCAAATCTTCTGTTAATGAAACGGCGGCAACTATCCAACTTCGTGGAAATTCATCCGGTAAAAACACCTGAAAATGCCCATCTTTATCGGTAACAGAAGCAAACATTTCGTTGCTATCCTCAGCAAAAACAAGCACGCCAACAAACGGCAGAGCGGGTTCAATGGTTCCCGAAATGGAATAATTCGTTTCCAAAGCGTTGATGGTAATCGGCACAGTTTGACTTTCACCGTTGCAAGTTACTTTGAAAATATACTGCCCCGCAAAATCGTTTGGACCATCCTTTTTGTAGGTCATCTGCCAAATTCCAGTCTCAAAATTTTCGTCGGTAACGTCGTTATCTAAAATTTGGAAATCACCCATGAGAGAAATATCCTCGCCATCGAGGATTCCATCTCCATTGTTGTCGCCAAACACAGAAATATCCGCGCTGTAAATTTCTGGAGGAAATTGCACGGTAAGTTCGATATAGTCGCCCATTTCTGTTACAGATACATTTTCGCCGTTAATTAGAAAATTGAAATTTTGATTTTCGTCGGCGCCATCAATTTCTTGTGGCGCAATGCCACCTTCGGCAATTTCATCTGGGATAAAAATCTTCCCCGAGCTAAAAGGATGCGTATTTCTACGTAGCGTCCGACGAGATTGTCGCCTTCGTTCAGATTTCACCCAATCTGGCTGTTCTGAATTCCACACAGTGCCTTCCAGTTGAATCATCGGTGTTTGGTTATTGGAATGGTGATTCTCATCAGATTCGGTAAATAAATCAATGACTCCAAATTGCTTAATCGAAACCGTACTTCCAACTTGGAGCAAATGCCCTTGCATGATTTCATCCGCTACATGAGCCGGCATTTTTTGATCCTCGCTCGATTCAAGTTGAGCAAATCTCGACCTTTCACCTGCAAATCCGATACTCAGAATAAGCAAGAGCAAAATAAATGTTTGGCTACTATTTAATTTTAACCCACGCATGTTCGTTAAATATACCACACTTTTACCACTTAATCAACAAATTCTTCACCGTTTTGTGAGATAGTCCACTTAGATGTGCCCAAAATCACATTTACGATTAAAATGATGTCCTGAACATTCAAATATCCGTCAACATTGTAGTCAGCCGCAAGAAATTCATTTCCTTCCGGAGTGTCAATTTGTAAAATGAAATTCACGACCATCACAATATCCAAAATATTGATTGAGCCATCATCATTCACATCGCCAAGCGTATATTCTGGCGGTGGTGGCACGATCGGTGGGAATTCGATAAAATCCACCCAACCGCAATCACTACCATTAGAAACCGAATAATCTTTTTCAAACGCCCATTTGAAAGTGTGATAACCAGCAGAAACGGAATAACTCACTTCTGCCCAATTTTGTTCACCACTCCACGAATCTTTTTGAGTTCCGTCAATATAAAATCGCAAATAATCGTAACTATTTTCAGACGATACTTTTCTGAAAAATGAAATCTCGCCGGCGGCTGTCGTTTCCATCGAAATTATCATCTCAGAAACTTGCTCGTCGTTAATATCACCAGATTGTGCCGCATAATTTCCTTCCTGTGAATCACCAGAAATCTGCCAGTTTGCATTGCCACCAAAATCCCATTCAAATTGCGAGAAATCACCAGTTTCAAAATCCTCAACAGAAACACCGACAACCATCGAGAACGAATCAAACCATTCGCCCTGATTTGCCGTAATATCCAAAGTAAACGGAATCGCTGTCAAATCCGGACAATTTTGCGACACGGAAAAATTTACCGTCCCGTAACTTTCTGATGTGCCATCTTGAGTAATCATCGGGAAAATTACCGAAGAATTAGAAATAGAAATATATTGGCTGTTGCACGAAATTTCGGCATTCACGCCAGTCGCCGAGCCAATTCCGACATTTTCGAGTGTCAAATGCATCGCCACATCAGCGCCTACAAAAACATTGCCAGCATCGTGGCTGTGGAATTGCAAACTCGGTTCGTTCGGCATTGCTTCCAGTTCAAAATCCAAAATAGCCGCACCGCCACTGCCGACATAAACGCTTTGACTTTGCTCAAAATATCCACTCGCATCCGCTGTAATCGTATAATTTCCTGGAGTGAGCAAACGATAATAATCGCCAAATTCCGCATCTGTCGAAATTTCGTGATCAATCCCACTGACCAAAATCGTCGCATCGAGCGGTGCGCCCGAATTTGCATCGCTGACAATCCCACGCACGCCTTTGTGGACTTCCTCCAAATACACGAGCATGGATTCCTGGTTATCCGCCCAAAGTCCCGGCAATTCGCTCGCACTTGGCCATTTTGTATCACATTGCTCGAGCGTAATTTCAAAATCTTCTTCCCAAACATAATTCCAATCCTGCATTCCGCCAGAAATCGCATACCATTCTGCGCCATTCGTGATACCTTGATCGAAACTATAACTGTTATACATATCTGAGTTGTTTATCGAATAAGCGAGTGAAATTTGGATAAACAAATCATCGTCCGGCGATGCGGAATACGATCCAGAATTTGGTCCATCATACGGATAATTTGCCACCAACGCACCCGTGTGCATATTCGCCGAAAGCACAAATTGATGCTCAAATGTCCACTCCATCACGGCAACCGTCTCCGGTTCTCTGCCAAAAGTAGAATTATACGGATCGCTGAATTGGTCAGGAAAATCGCGATTTAAATCTTCACCATTGGCGTTGTATCGTGTGCCATTTTCAAAACCATCAGGATTCATCGAAGGCAAAATGAAAATATCAGTTTCGTTTACAAGATTTGTCGCACGCGGATCGCTTCCGTAATTTTCGCACAACCACTCAATCAAATACAGCGAAAGTTCGCGCCCAGGTGTTTCATCGCCGTGCATATTGGCGATATATTTAAATTCGGGTTCGATTTCGTTCACGCCGGGATTATCCGAGATTTCCATCACCCAAAGTTCGCGCCCCTGCACACTCTGTCCAACCGAAAATAAATTTGTGATGTTCGGATATTGCGCGGCGATATTTTGCATAAATTGCGTCAATTCCGTGTAATTGTGATAACTGCGCATTGGGTCGTCTGTATCACGAGTAGTTTCGATGAGAAACTCATAATACTCACGAGCCAAATTGGGAATTCGTTCAATTTCAAATCCCATCGCTTGAATCTGTGCAAATTCCGATTCGCTGACATACGCATCCACTTCCACCATCGTGCGATGATGATCCAAATCAATATCCATTTTGGAAAGATATTGCAATCCTTCCATACCGCCGTGTTGAATGCGAACGGTGAATTTCTCGGCATTTTCTGCAAATGTCAATGTACCAATTATTAAAAATAATACTAATTTTTTCACGAACTTCTCCATTATTTGAAACAAAATCTCCTTAAAATGTAACCTTATCTATCCGACTGCGCAAGGTTTTGGTGTTCAATTTTTTGTGAAAAAAGATTTTGCATTTTCATTATTTCGTCATTAAGTTTTACCGTCGGAAGCAGCGAGGATTTTCGAGGTTTCGGCAACATTTTGAACCTCGTCCTTCGTTTTTCCGCAATTTTGGAGGAAG
>JADHUZ010000115.1 GCA_016784265.1 Fidelibacterota bacterium | reverse complement strand
TATGCCTGTTGTGATTTCGCTTTTGAATTCCTATTCTGGAATCGCGGCGGCGGCAACGGGTTTCGTTTTGGGAAATCAAGCACTCATCGTCAGCGGTGCGCTGGTCGGTGCTTCGGGAATTTTCCTCACAAACATCATGTGCAAAGGGATGAATCGTTCTCTCGGAAATGTGCTGTTTAGTGCTTTCGGAAAAATTGACGAATCTGCAGCACCACCGACAACTGCTTCGGGCGGCACAGTGAAAGAAATGAGCGCAGAAAATGCCGCATTTACAATGCAAGCCGCTGGTTCTGTGATTGTCGTTCCCGGTTATGGAATGGCAGTCGCACAGGCGCAACACGAAGTTCGCAAACTCGCTGACGAACTCGAAAAAGAAGGCGTTACAGTGAAATTTGCCGTGCATCCTGTTGCAGGACGAATGCCGGGACATATGAATGTTCTGCTTGCGGAAGCCAATATTGATTATGATAAACTTTTCGATATGGACGAAATCAATGATGAATTTCCAAGCACGGATGTGGCATTGATTATCGGGGCAAACGATGTGGTTAATCCTGCTTCGCGCCACGACCAAAACAGTCCGATTTACGGAATGCCGATTTTGAATGTGGATTATGCGAAAACTACTTTCGTTCTCAAACGCTCGATGAATCCGGGATTTGCGGGCATTGATAACGAATTGTTTGCTTATGACAACAATTACATGGTCTTCGGCGATGCGAAAGATACGATTTCCAAATTTGTGGAAACGCTGAAAGAAGATTAGTTCAATTAGAATTGCTCAATTTTCATTGAACAATAAAAAAAGCGGGCAAAAGTTCAAAACTTCTGCCCGCTTTTTTGTTTTACGCCTTAAATCATTTTCATGCAAGTTGCGACTTCAACCAATCAATTGTTTTCACTGGCGAAGGATCTATCTTTTTAAGCATTGCCAAATAATAACTTACAAAATCTCCCAATTGAATAAACGAGATTACATTCTCCACCTCCGATTTCCGAGAATCAATTTCAGCAATCATACAATTTTTACCGATGTGCTCAGAGACCAAATCCATTCTGCGAGAATTTCTCGGATGACAATTGGATGTTCGTAACATGACACAACGGAAATTTCCAATATGTGAAAATGAATTATCCCAACCGACAATTTCGTTATGATTCATTTCAGGAATTGCAGAATTGTAAGCGAGTATCTTGGCGTTTTCAGAAATTTGACCGCGCCAGCGCACGCCGACACTTTCCATCAAGCCAGTTTCCGTATAAATCAACGGAATACCTTCTTGCAAAAAAGATGCAATTTGCACAGCAAAGTTATTATTTTCAATTTTCCATCGATTAATATTTTCCCGAATCAGCGGAGATAAATCTTTCAATTCGCGGAAGAAATCACCGAATCCCAAATTAAGTTCCTTCAAAATTCCGGATAATGTTATCAGAGAATGCCCAAAAGCGCATCGCGGCGGAAATCCTTTCGGAAGCAAAAAATGTGGAATACTTTCCGCACGACATCGCTTTGCCAATTCGCCACCCGAAGAAATTCCAATAACTCGACAATTTCCAATAGCGCCAGAAAATGCGCTCAGCGTTTCCTCCGTATTTCCGGAATAACTGGCGCAAATCACCAAATCGTTCGGCTTAATCAATGGCAGTTGATAGTTCCGCACAATAAACACAGGTATAGCAAGATTCAAAGAGGCATATCGCGAAACGATTTCTCCGGCAATCGCCGAGCCACCCATGCCGGCAATAATAATTCGTTGAATGTTTTTGTATTCACGCACTGCAGAATAATCACGATTCGAATCAGCAAAAATGGCTTCATCCCACTGATTGTCAAATTCCACTAAAAAACGATACATATCGCTGCGATCGGATGACTGCTCTATGATTGATTTCATTTTTTCCTTTCCATAACAAATGTTGCAAAATCCATGAGGATTTTTCTTCCAGCCTCTGGAAAATTTATAATTTTACCAAGTCCTTCGTCTGTCAATTTCTGAATGAGCATTTCTCCATCGGTGAAAACATCATATTGTACGCACAGATTTCGGAATATATCTCGCCTTTGCGACAGAGCAATTTCTGGCGACTGATTTTTGCGCATGATTTTTTCAAATTCGTCCTTTTTCATTTTATTTTTCAGCACAATCATGGGGAAAGTTTTTTTCCCTGCACTTAGATCACTGCCCAAACTTTTTCCCATTTGATTCGCATCTGATCGAACTTCCAGCAAATCATCCATTATCTGAAATGCGACACCAATATTTTCCGCATAAATCGCCGCTGACTGAATTTGCAACTCATCTGCATCTGCGATAATCGCTCCGCAAACAGAAGAAACGCGAATCAATTCTGCTGTTTTTCTACGAACCATTTCAAGATACAGAGAAAGGGAAAAATGATTGCTTTCTTCCAAATTCTTGTCCATTGCTTGACCTTCGCAAACAATACGTACAGATCTTGTCATTTCTCGAACCAATCGCTCCAAATGCGGAGATTTGGTTTTAAGCAACTCCTCGTAAGCGAGCGCCATCATGCCATCGCCAGCTAAAATCGCGATAGATTCATCCCACCGTTTGTGAACAGTATCTCTGCAACGACGAATTGCATCGTTATCCATAATATCATCGTGAACAAGTGTGAAATTGTGAAACACTTCGATGGCAATTGCCGCCTGAACTGCAAATTTTACCTGACCATTCAGCGCCTCACAAACGAGCATCAAAAGGACTGGACGAATTCTTTTTCCTTTCCCGTCCAAAACATAACGAATCGGCTCGTAAAGCGATGGGACATCCCGATCGGATGCAAGCATTGCCAAACAATCATTGATCGTTTCAGAAAACTGCGCGATTTTTTGTTCAATCAAATTTGCACATTTCCGAACGAGCTAATTTTCTCCAACACGGTTTTTTTGATTTCTGAAAGCGCATTTTCCGAATTGGCTTCAAACCGGCAAACTATCACGGGCTGCGTGTTTGACGCTCTGATCAATCCCCACCCTTCAGGAAAATCAATTCGCACACCATCAACTGTGGAGCATGGATAATTTTCAGTAAAATACTCTATGCAAGACTGCGTGATTTCAAACTTTTCGGCATCTGTCGGGCATTCCAATCGGATTTCCGGCGTTGAATGAAATTTTGGAAACTCTGAAGCAATTTCAGACAATCTCCGATCGGTCTGAGAAAGCATCCGCATCAAGCGGAGCGCAACATACAACGCATCGTCAAAACCGAAAAAATCATCTGCATAAAAAATATGTCCGCTCATTTCACCGGCAAACGGCGCGGCGGTTTCTCGCATTTTATCCTTGATTAGCGAATGTCCGGTTTTCCAAATAATCGGCTTGCCACCATATTTTCTGATTACATCCGGCAATATTTTAGAGCATTTTACATCAAAAATAATAGAAGCACCAGGATATTTCTCCAGAATTTCTTTCGATAAAATTGCCATCAAATAATCCGCCCAAATAATATCACCATTTTCATCCACAACGCCCACACGATCGGCATCGCCATCAAAGGCTATCCCAAGATCGTAATCGCCCTGCTGAACGGTTTCAATCAAATCCTTCAGATTTTTCTCAACCGTAGGATCCGGATGATGATTCGGGAAAGTGCCGTCAACCTCGCAAAACAAAGGCGTAACATCGCAGCCCAACTGCTCAAAAACCTCTTCAAAAAATAGTCCGCCGACAGCATTTCCGCAATCCATCACAACTCGCAACGGTCGAGCAAACTGGATTTTTTCCGATAACATCTTTTTATATTCAGGAACAAGATCATATTCAGAAAAATCACCCTGTCCAATTTCATAATTTTGCGCTTCAATCAAATCCTTCAGCGTATCAATTTGCTCCCCATAAAACGCTTTTTTCTTCAGCGTTAATTTGAATCCGTTGAATTCCGGCGGATTGTGGCTACCAGTTATTTGCACCGCCGCATCGATTTTCAATTTGTGAGAAGCATAATAATTAACCGGCGTTGATACGATTCCAATGTCCACAACATCACAACCAGTGGACATTAATCCGTTTGAAAAATGGTTTTTCAAATCCGGTGTTGTAATTCGAACATCGCCACTAATCGCCACCGTTTTTCCACCATTGCGCAAAACGGATGTGCCGAACGCTTTTCCCAAATTAATTACAACATCTTCTGTAAAATCTTCCGCCACATTCCCGCGGATATCATATTTCCGAAAAATAAATGGATTCAAGTTTTTCAAAATGCAATACTCCCTATAATTGTTTCTTTTTCTGCCCCCGTTGCCGAGGTAATATTCCCTGTTCTACCGCAAAGAGTTTCATGCGCTAAAATGGCAAATGCAATCGCTTCTTTCCCATCGATTGAAATGCCATATTTTTCCGTTGTGTCAACTGGATTGGGATAAAAATATTGTGTCAGTTCGTCCCAAATAATTTTATTGTGAATCCCCCCGCCACTTGCTATCACACGATAATCTGAAAATTCCCACAATTGTAAATTACGAATATTCTCGTGCACAGCCCAACTTGTAAACTTCAAAATTGTCTTCATCCAGGAAAGCGGCTCATCGCGAAAATCAGGAAATTGCTCAATCAATTTTGCCACAAAATTATCACCAAATTCCTCCACACCTGTGCTTTTTGGTGGAGGTTTGTGAATGAACGGATGAGTGATTAACATTCTCCACAAATTTTGATTGATTTTATCACAACTCGCAACATCTTCTATCCAGCGATAATTTCGCCAATTTGAGAATAATTTTTCAGCAAAACGATCAGCCAATGCCATGCCGGGACCCGTGTCAAACGCTATGATTTCTGCTTTTAATTCAGATGGCAAAATCGTTACATTTGAGATTCCACCGACATTAAGACAAATCCGATTCTCAGATGAATTTCGGAATAGAATCTCATCCACTCTGGGAACAAGCGGTGCACCAGTTCCACCCAAAGCAACATCCTTGCTCCGAAAATCATGCACGACTGGCACGCAAAATTTCGTCGCCAAAAATGCCGGCGTGCCAATTTGAAACGTGTGTTTTCTCGATTGATGATAGACC
>JADHUZ010000114.1 GCA_016784265.1 Fidelibacterota bacterium | reverse complement strand
GGAAACGGCATCTGCAAAACCATGCTCACATCATCACCCATTTCGTAAATTGTTCCTGAAATTTCCCGCCAATTGTAACTCGGCGCTTGATCCCAACTCGTATCGCCCGAATCGAAAACAAAATAGCCATATTCATCACCTGCTGTCGGCGAATTTGCAGAAATTCCGCCCAATTCAAATTCAAAATCAGCAGAAATTGTCTTTTCAGGCATTACCAAATTCAAAGACCCTGCACATCGCTGGCCACCAAAATTAGAATTCGATGCCGACGCTGAAACTTCTATCGTCGTCATTTCGTCAATCGTAATCGCACCACCTGGATAATGCAATTTAATTCCGCTTGTGAAATCGGTAAATTCTATCATCGCATTTTCAATCGGCTCATCACTTCCGCTGTTCAATTCAAAACTCAAATTCGCTGAGCCATTTGGTAAAAGCGAGCCCAAAATTGCACTCACCTCAAACGCAAAATCCGAAATGAAAATGCGTTTTGTAAATTCAAAATAACCACCAATTTGGGCAAAATGAAATAACACTTCACTACCATTCGGCGCATCGGAATCCACATAAATCGATTCACTCAATTCCACAACGGTCTCGCCTGCACCGATTTCCACTGTTTCGCCAGCAAATTCTGCCCAATAACTTTCGACCGTGATTTCATAACTTGTCGCCGTTTCACCTGCTAAAAACTCAATCGAAATATTCGCCACATCGCCTGGATTTAATCTGCCATTTTCGTCCAAAATTTCAATCGCATTCGGCACACCAAATGATTCGCTACTCACCGAAATTTCCGTTTGATATGGAATGAAATCTGCTTTCCAAACCGTCAGCGTAATTTTTTCATCGATATCAAAATTTTCATCCAATAGTAGCTGAACAAATCCATTTTCATCGGTCAAATCGGATACAGAAAATCCATCTGCAATCGCCGAAACATGTGCACTTTCCATTGCATTTCCACTAACCAAAACAGATAATTCTGTTTGTCCATTGATAATTTCCGTTGGTGCATCAACGCTAAATTCAGTTGGCACACCACGACGCAAAAGCAAGGTCGGATCGCCGAGGATATTGTAAACATGAAAATAAAATTCCACACGCCCATCATCTTCCAGAGCGAGTGGAAAATGATTGTAGAGATTATATTTCGCCGCCAGCGTCGCCGCGCCAAAATGCACTACATCATCCTCAAAAACGCTCCAATACAGACCCGAAGCAATAGCATTGTTATGCTTTGTGTTTGTGTGCAAATTCGATGCGCCCAAAAACGCCACCGCGCCTGTCGGAAGAGATCCGCTTTTCAACAATACAATTTTTTCCCCGAAACATGGATCCACAGTATTTGCAAAGTCTCCCGAATTGCAGACGATGCTCGTTACGATTGGAAGTTTATACACATTGGATAAATCGCCGGGATTTGCAAAATCTTCGACGTGAAATTCAGGACGATGCCAGCCATTTGCATCTGCCCAACCTCGATAATTTACCCAGCCAACGCCGGAATTTATCTTTTCAATTATGTCCTGTGTTGACGCATTGAAATCAAAATCTTCGTCCCAATAAAGTTCATAGATGTTTTCAAAATTATGAACATCCAAAAATTCCGCCAGCCACTGCGAAAGCTGCACAGGCGTAACCGGATATGGCGGCGTATCGCTATAATTTCCCGCAACGACCATAGCGTTCTGCAGATAAGAAGAACCTGCGACAGAAATCTCTTTTTCATAATAAACAATCTTGTCAATCATTGTTTCAAGATCAGACGAAGAATCCACAGGCAAACGCCCGATAAAACATTCGGGGAAAAAATCGTCACCATCGAGCAAAGTGTATGGCAAATCGGAAACATCATTATCTGCACCGTAATAATAACCTGGGATTCCATCGTCATCATTGCTCACATCGCCAACCAAAACGATGTAATCAATGGTTTCACCATCGTTGTTCCAGATATTTTGGATGTGAGATTTCAAATCGGAATATTCAAGATAAGAACCAATTTGCGAAATCGGAGAAATCGTTACAGAATAGCCCATTTGTTCTTTCCACGGAACCCATTTTTCATTGAGAAGGTCAACATAATCATCCGGCGCAATTACCAAAATATCGCCCGGATGTGTCTCAATTTCAAATGAATTACGCGGCAAAATTCCATCCGAATTCATCACCGAAAACATCGCCTGTCCAATTGGAATTTTTGAGGTCGCCACCAAATGACAATCAATCGCATTGTCGGAACGAATGGAAATCAGATTCCAAGTTGTGCCAGCAATTTGCACTGTTTCTGCGTTTTGTTCGATACCAGAATGGGAAAATACCCAATCGGCTGGAATCCGGACAATACTCTCCTGCTGAGTCTGCTCAATTCGCCAACTTGTGGAATTTTCGGTTTGTGAGATTATCTCCATTTCCCCCCACAAAAAACAGGAAAAAACAAAGATTAAGACAGTTTTCTTCATAGTGAATTGTTATCCTTTTGTTTGAAAAACGGTTATTTTAGCAACACCATTTTCTTCACATCGCTAAATTCTGGTGTTTCCAATCTATAAAAATAAATGCCACTCGCAAAATCTGATCCATCAAAATCAACAGAATAATAGCCAGTCACTTGCATTTTATTTACTAATGTTTCTACCAATTTCCCTTGCAAATTATAAACTTGTAATGTCACAGCACTTGTAACTGGCAACTGATAATTTATAACTGTGCTCGGATTAAACGGATTTGGACAAGCGTTGTGCAATTTGTAATTTTCAATTGAAAATTCGGAATTATTTTCAATTTCGTTTGTCTCCGCGAAGCAACCCAAAATCCGAACATCATCAATTGCCCAGCCCAAGTCATCCAGCGAATCATCCGTTTGCGCACGGAATCGTATCGAAACTTCTTCATTTCCGCAGAATGCCGCCAAATCGCAAATCTGCTTTTGCCATTCACCAGAATATCCTGAAAATCGCGCAATCTCTTGCCAATTTTCGCCATCAGTCGAAACTTCGATTGTTCCAAAATCATTTTCCGGCTCAAAGTGAACATATTGCAAAAATTCGATGGCGGCTTGATTTACATCGCTCAAATTCAGCGGCGTTGCTAATTCACAAATCGCGTCGGAATTATTTGAATAAAAATCTGCATCGCCAAATCGCAAAGAATTTGATCCATCAAATAATTCTGGCGCAAAAATCGACCATTCTCCAAGTTGCCAATTTTCACCGCCATTTTCAAAATCATCAATCAAACTTTCAGAGTGCGATTGCCAATAGAGTCCCAATTCTTGATCGCTCGTCAAATTGCACATTTTAAAAATTGGAACGCCGCCACCTGAAAACGCCATTTCATATTCACCTTCTGGCAAAGAAACTGTTTCATTTATCGCAAATTCAAATCGAAATTCGCCATCAATCCAAACTGAAATTAGCGAATCAACATTTGACATCAAATACAAATTTAACCAGTTTTTAGGCTGGAGCGAAATCTCGACTTCCGTTTTCGTCGCCGGCGCGATGGAAACACTTATCGTGTCCGACTCATAACCTTCGCAACTTGCTACAATTTGATGAATTCCAACCGACAAAATGCGATGAAATCGCCCAAAATTCGGCTCACAAAAATAAGAATTTAGAATCTCCGTGTCCGTATCCAAAACTTGAATTTTGGCTTGCAAAGGCTCACCAGTTTCGGCATCCGTGGCATGTCCGTATAAAATATTTCCGTAATCATTCGCGAGCGTTCGGTCAATCAAGTAAAAAGCTGCGTTGAGATTTTCCTCTTCGTATGATTTGAAATACTCAAAATTTTCCGTCTGAATTTGATTTTCCTGCGGCGGTCCTGCTTCGATTAAAAATTGCACCACCCGATGTTCGCGATAAAGCCACGTGTGAGCGTTACCGTAGCGTTTCCTCGCCGGTGATGGCTGATAAGTTCCAGTGCCAATTGCAGAGCCTATTTGAGATGCCGTTTCCATCGCAATTTCAGAATGAATATCAAAATCTGGCGCAAGTTTGTTGTCATAATTCCAGCAAAAATATAAACCCTCGCTCAAATTACCCGTTCGACTCGAATGCCATGCGAGTGAATAGGAAAAATCTACACTGTCGCACAACATTTGCATCACAGAAATTTCTGGCTCAGAAAAGGGTGCGCCACCGCGATAATAATCGTAAGCCTCATTTCCGCATTCATCCATAAATCCGCATCCATGCGCCCATTGAAAATCGTAATTTCGATTCAAATCCACGCCGTCAATATCCCAGCCCCACTGCGGATCCCAATCAAATTGCCCGTTTTCATTCGCATCTCGTTTGTTTTTCCGAAACGAATCGTCCTGAATTAATTCATCATTTTCTTCGTATCCGAAAACCACCTGCAAACCCTCAGGATTATTTGTCGGAATCACCACAATTTGCAGTTGATAAATCCACGCAAGTGCACCATAATCGCCATCCGCGACGCGATTTAGAATTTCTTCGATGAGATGCAGTGAAAATTCGACACCATAAATTTCTTCTGCGTGATGCTGTCCCTGAAACAACACAGAAGGCTCATCTTCCCAAACAGACGGATTATCAGAAAGAACAGCGAGTTGAATCGGGAGCCCATCCTCAGCCGAATAGGCAATTGTCCTGACGTGCAAAAAATCCGGATGCTCATTTTGCAGAGAATCCAAAAACGCCGTTATTTCCGCCGGCGAATGATAAAAATCCGGAATACCAAATCCCACTGAAAACAGCAAGATTGAAACAAAAAAACATTTCGTCATTTTTCGGAAATTATCCGTTCAGAATGAAATTGACAAGGCCCAAAACGTCCATCACATTCAAATTGCCATCGCCGTTCCAATCGCCTGCCAAAAATTCCGTGCTTGTCGGCTCATCCGTACCCAAAATAAACGCCACCAACCGTAAAACATCCAACACATTTACAGAGCCATCACCATTGATATCGCCCAGTTCAAACGGAACAAAATTGGACAAAACCGTAAAATAGATATCGCTCAATTCAGTTTTTCCGCTACTTCTCATATCTTGCCACGAGAAAATGTAATTTTCTCCTGCCGTAACAATTTGAACTTTCTTTTGTTTAAAACCTGCATCGCACAGCACTTCTCCTTGCGCCAGCCCTAAAATTTCGCCTTCAAAAT
>JADHUZ010000113.1 GCA_016784265.1 Fidelibacterota bacterium | reverse complement strand
CGGGATGCGCACATTGTCTGGCATTTCGGCAAGCGAATATGGTTTCCAAACATAAACTTTGCCCGAGTTTGCCGCACCGACAATCGTCAACCGTTCGCCGCAAATCCCGATAGCAGGTTGTGTGCACATCTCTCCACCAACCGAAAGCGGAAAACCGCTGATGACATTTCCAGACAAATTGTATGCGAAAATTAGTCCATTTTTCGTGCCGACAAATATCTCGCAAATGCCATCAAAATCGAAATCAGAGATCGAAGCGGCGGTAATTCCATAGTTTTGTAATTCAATCGGAAAATTCGGAAAAAGCGTGCCATTTTCGTTGAAAATCCACAATTTTTCGTCGCCGACCACAATTTTTTCCAAATCGCCATCATTATCTAAATCGGCAAATGAAGATATAGAATGGTAAATCGTGTCATTTTGCATCGGTGAAAAAGGCTCGCTTGGAATGTTTACGCAAATTTCCGTTGAATCCAACTCTGGCGATTGCCAAATTTCTGTGATAGAATCAGTTTCAATAATATCAAACAGCCAATCATTTTCGATTTTGACGCGCATCTCTGATTGAACTTTATCCAAAATCGTGATTTTCAGATGAGAATTTCCACCAAAATTTGTATTCGTATTCGGATGAGTTGTTGCATCAAAAACGAGGAGTGAATCGGCTGTCGGCTCGACATCAGGATTGAGATGAAAATAGGCAGGATTGCCAGCATACCACGCATCCCATTGCCAGCCGTTTTCCGTGCCACCGGGAAAGAAAAATCCATAATTTTCGCCCAAATCCTGCGAACCATCGGCTTCTTCGAGATCAATTCCACGGTGGTCTGGATTGCCATTTATCGTGTTTGTTTCCCAATTTTCCGCGATGATTTGCTCATCAACATGCCAAATCAAAATTCCACTTCCTGGAATCCCAGAATCATAATTTGAAACCTGCGTAATCACTCCATTTTCACGAATTACAAACAGCGAATCCGTCCCGATTTTGCGCATTTCGTAATTGTCCAATTCAACGGGCATATTCGAGCGATTTTCCGCTAAAAAATACTCTGAGGAATTGATTGGGATTTTACAAATTTCGTTGATTGCTACTGTCGTGATACTATCCGAAAACGAGAAATTAGACCATTCAATATCATTCATCAACCGCCGCGTCCAAGGATTTGGCAAAGCCGGACAAACACCGTGCAAATTGTTCGAACCCTGGTCCATCAAACCCCAGTATCCAATGCCACTTCTGCCAGTTTCGGTATCAAACATCGTCGGCAAACCGAGATAATAGCCAAATAAAAGTGCAAATGTGCCAGTAAGTCCCACCTGAAAATCATAATACGAATCCTCTTCCGGGAAAAATGCGTGATTTTGCGTTTCGGGTAATAAAATGACATTTTCAACACTTGCAGGAATATTCAAATTCGCCAAATCAGTTTCATTAAAATATGATGACGGCAAATCAAACGGTGTTGGGTCGAGCGGAATCGCAAAATCCTGCCCCACGCCAGCGTGAAAAATCACAATAAAATCGCCGAGTGTCATGTCGGCTGATGCAAAATTTATCGCTTCTTCAACGAGTTGCAAATGAAATGGTGTTGTATTGTCAGTTTCAAAAACGGGATTGTATTCTTGCATCGTTTTGGAAAGTATGTAAACTGGCGAAATCCACGAATTTTCAGCATCAATTTCGATATTTCCATTGGAAGCAACAGAATAATAATTCGCTAACGCTTTCAATTGAGAACGAAAATAATCTTCGTTATGCGGTGGCGGGTCAATGATAAAATCTTCACTCCTGCCATCGAGATTGACATCTACAGATTCTGTTAAAAATTTACCATCGCCGCTGGTTGCGTTGTTTTCGTCGGTTTGAAATTCCACCAAAATCGCGCAAATTTTGTCTGGATAATTTATCTCAAAATTGTTTGCGAAGATATTGCCAATCAAAATTGAGAAAATTAAGATTTTGTTGAGCAATTTTTAGAATTCGACGTTCAACGAAAAACGCATCGTGTTCGTCAGTGGATGTCCTTGAGGACCGGAAGTATATCCAAAATCAAAACCATAACCAAAGAACCGCAAGCCCATTCCAAAAGTCGGCGCTGTGATTTTTCCCACCTTATCATAAATCAATCCAGTACGAATCGCAAACATGTCGTTGTACCAATATTCCACACCGATGTTGTGGATCAATTTATCAATTTCCTTTTGTAGCGAACCATCTTCTAAATTGCCGTCTTCATCATCCGAGCCGATACCGTCGGCTTTTGAATCGTGTAGCAAGAACCAATCATCAAACCAAGATGTAAACATACCGACATACCAAGGATCCGAATGTGCTGGCTCGTTTTCGTCGTATGTATCGCCGTCGCCATTCAAATCTCTGTCCGGATAACTGGCGACAAGCATTTTGTTGACATCGTAGGCAAATGAAAGTTTATTGTATCGTGAATTAAGCAAATGCATATTAAAACCTATTTTCAAATTCGTCGGCGCTGGATCGGCTTGTTGCATATCAATAAAACCGATTTTTGGACCGACATTTTGAACGACAACACCATAATCAAAATGCCCATTCCACAATTCTTTTTTCATATAACCGACATCAAACAAAAACGAAGTTGTCCATGGATTTCCTTTTTCTGCACCAACCGAAATGTTGGAATCAGCAAGTTTTATATGAATCAATTTCAAGTTCAAACCAAAGGCACTATTTTCGGAAAGCATTGTGCTATATGACCCTGCCATCGCTGACATAAAACTTCTGAATGTTCCTTTCACATTCCCCTGTTCATCTGTCCATGTTTGTTCACCAAGATTCAGATAGATGATATGGCCACCGATTGTTCCAAGATTCGGGAAATAGCGTCGTCCAGCTAAAAATTCGTAATAGATATCGCTTGCCAGTCCGGGCAACCAATTGACATGCATCAAGGCTATTTCACTACCTTGTAAAAAACCCAATCCTGCTGGATTCCAATAACTAGCATAAGCATCATCCGTTACTGCCGCATGTGTCTCTCCCATGCCACCCGGACGCGCGCCAGGTGAAATCAACAGAAATATTGCGCCCGCTTCACTTTGGGCACTCACAGATTGGAACATGATTCCAAAAAGTAAAAGAAAAGTTATTCGTTTCATTTCAAACCTCCTTAAAATTAAAAAACCGAACAGTCTCTAGTTCGGTCTCAATAGAAACTGTTAAAATGCCGTCGTCCCCGAATTAGGGCTATATTTTCAATTCACAAAACAGCGATAACAATTTCTTTAGTTTGTATTCCTCCTGTTGATTTACAAATTCAGACGATAAATTTAATGAAATTTCAAAACGCAACGCAAGTATTTTTATTCCATTTCCAAATATCGTTTCACAGCGTCCAAATTGGATTTGATGAATTGTTCAACACCTCCTTCAAACACCAATTTTCCATCTTCGATAAAAACCACATGATCCACAAGATTTTCGAAACGGTGAAATTCGTGTGTTACAACAATAGAAGTCAATTTTTGCTCGTGATGAATTTTTTCAATTAATTTTAGAATTTCTGTTTTCGTTTGTGGATCTAAGCCTGTCGTCGGTTCATCGTAAAATAGAATTTGTGGATTCGTGCAAATCGCGCGAGCAATCGCCGCTCTCTTTTTCATCCCACCGCTGAGTTGCGATGGATATTTTTTCAAATCCTGATTCAAACCCACAGATTGCAAAGCATCACTAATCATAAGTTTTTCTTCATTACTCAAAGAACGATCGCGTCCATTTGTGATTGGTAAGGCAAGATTTTTTTCCAGCGTCAACGAATCCAATAAAGCCGAAGATTGAAAAACCATCGCTTTCGTTGGAGATTTTTGGACATACTCAATCGTGCCAGTTTCAAATGGAATTAAATTAAAAATTGATTTGACAAGAAGTGTTTTTCCGCTTCCACTTTTTCCCAAAATTGCGGTAATCTTGTTTTTTGGAATTGAGCAAGAAATATCGAAAAGTAGATTCGCAGATTCGAGACGAACCGTGAGATTTTTAACTCGAATCATGAGGATTTTTTCGCTCGGATTCGATCATTCGCAACGCCTCTTTGAAATGCTCTAAATCTGTAAATTGCCTGTAAACAGAGGAAAATCTTACATACGCCACATCATCTACCTCTCGAAGCGCATCCATGACCAATTTCCCAATTTTTGCGGACTCTACGGATTCTTCTGCGAGTTGATTCAACTCATATTCAATCTTTCGAACGATGGATTCAATTGTTTCTTGAACAATTGGGCGTTTTTTGCAAGCAATTTGAAGCGATTGAACCAATTTCCCGCGATCGTACGGTTCTTGGTCTCCACTTCGTTTGACCACCATAATCGGCGGCATTTCCACATATTCATAAGTGGTAAATCGATAATCACAACTTAAACATTCCCGTCTGCGCCGAATTGCAGATTCCTCCTGAACGGCTCGTGAATCCACGACTTTCGTATTTTGGTGACTACAACGCGGACATCGCATGATTTATGCCGATGAAAAAAGCGGAAACTGAGAAGTAAACTCTAAAATTTCTTTCACGACTTTTCCGATTATTTGCTCATCATTTATATTATTTAAAACTTGTTCAATCCAACTTGCAATCTGTTTCATTTCCGGCTCTTTCATTCCGCGAGTAGTCATCGCCGGCGTGCCAATACGAATGCCGCTGGTTTTCATCGGCGATCTTAGATCAAAAGGAACCATATTTTTATTCACGGTAATTCCTGCTTTTTCTAAGATTCTTTCGGCTTTTTTCCCTGAATATTTACGATCGGATAAATCCAATAAAATCAGATGATTATCGGTTCCGCCGGAAACCAAATGGAATCCAAAACTTTTAAGTGAATCGGCAAGCGTGGCAGCATTTTTGACAATTTGGTCACAATATTTTTTAAATTCGGGTTTCAACGCCTCGCCAAATGCCACAGCCTTTGCGGCGATAATGTGCATAAGTGGACCACCCTGAATGCCTGGCATGACATTGCTGTCAACAATTTCAGACATCATTTTTACGCGTCCAGTTTTGGGTGCAACAATTCCCATAGGATTCTCAAAATCTTTTCCGATAACAATCAAACCGCCGCGAGGACCGCGTAGCGTTTTGTGAGTTGTGGAAGTGATAATATCACATTCAGG
>JADHUZ010000112.1 GCA_016784265.1 Fidelibacterota bacterium | reverse complement strand
CTGTGTCAGTTAAAAGTGCTTTTTGATCTGCCAGTTCCGGAATCGCTCTGATGGTTGTATCCAATGTTGCAAACAACTGATCTTGAATGAGGACATCGGCACCTGTCAACGCGCGCATCAAGGTGGATTTCCCAGCGTTTGTGTAGCCTGCAAGCACGATTAAAAAGGCATCTTTTCGTCTGGATTTGCGGGTGCGTCTTTGCAGTTCGATTTTTTTAGGTCTTTCTTCAGTTTTGCAATCTTATCGCGAACGAGTCGTCTGTCAATCTCAATCTGTGTTTCGCCAGGACCGCCACGCGCGCCGATGCCACCCATCTGTCGTTCCAGATGTAACCACATGCGGCTTAACCTCGGAAGTAAATATTGCAGTTGTGCTAATTCAATTTGCGTTTTTGCTTCTTTGGTGCGTGCATGTTTTGAGAAAATATCCAGAATTAATGCCGCGCGGTCAACCACTTTTACATTGAGTAAATTTTGCAGATTTTTCGTTTGGGCGGGTGTCAGTTCGTCATCAAAAATGACCAGATTAACACCGAGTTCATCGGCGAATCTTTTGATTTGTTCGGCTTTTCCCTTCCCAATGTAAAATTTGGGATGCGCCACCGCGAGATTTTGATGAATAGTATGAGCCACTTCTGCGCCGGCGGTATCAGCCAAACGAGCAAGTTCTGAAAGAGAATTAGGATTCTCTTGTGTATTCAATGAAACACCGACCAAAATACAGCGTTCTTTCAGTTCGTTTTTAATTTTAATCATGCTTTCGATCGCTCCGAGAAATAAAAAATTCGAGAGTTAACAACACAAGTACAACGAACAACAAAGGACGCCAAAGTTCAATACCGAATCGAGCCGCATGGACAATTTCTTCAACTGATTCTTGCTTGTAAAAATGAATTGAAGCAACATCTCCCCAGCGTTTTTTTGTTGAATTCGTGAGAAATATCAATGCGCTTTCCATGTTGTCAATTTGTGCGCTGAAAGCAGAGATAAAATCTCCGCGATGTCCCAAATCCGACTGTTCATTTTTTGTCAGAAAATAAATCCCTGGCATTGTGGTTTGCCATTTAGTTTTTTCGTTAGAATAATTGACAATCACTTTTCCGTTAGGTTGAATAAGGGAAATTTTCTGATTATTTTTAGATTCCATAATTAATTTTTCTCCGGCAATGAGATATTTTACACTCTTTTTTGTGCCAGTCAAATAATGAATTGCTCGTTGTATCAATGGTGCAAATGCTCCAGTTAACGCAAAATCACTCCATTGTAAATCTACGGAAGTGTTGATAAAAATCATTTTTTCTTGCTCAATCCAGAATGGAACGCCGTTTTCCAAAGTTGCAAAAACATCGCCGTGTATTGGATTTTTGAATTGATAATATCGCGAAATTTTTGGCGTTTCAACGCTTTCGGATTCTCGATAAAGCAAATTCTGAAAAATTTCGTGCTCAAGATATTCCGACCGTAGCGGAATACCCGATTGCTTTTGCACTGGTTTTTTCCCAAGTTTCAGCCAGTCTATAAAAGAATTATTCCCTGATGCGAAAACGAGCAATGCCCCATTTCTTTCGAGCAATTGTTCGATTTGCTTTTGGAGCACAATAATATTCTTCGGCGGTGTGCAGATAATGGCGACATCGGTTGTTTTGTCAATTTGCTCTGATGTAGTAAATTGTTGCAATTGATTCACGGACGCACGAAACGTCGCTTTGAGAAATTCGGTTTCATCTTCTTCTTCCGAGAGGATGGCAACGTTGATTTTTCGTGGAACGTAAAAAGCGAAATCAATGCGATTATCCAACTCGAATGCGTCTTTTGGAATTTCAAAATAGCCTGTGTGCCATCCAGTCGTTGTGATTTTCCAGAAAAAATCAAGATTCTCCGAAGCTCCCGGATTTAAATTGACAAGATCCACTCCTGCGCGCACGGAATCAATCCAAAATTGGACAGGGATTTGTTCCACAGGGGACAAGCCATGATTGACCACAGTGATGCTGGGGTGAATTTCCCGTCCGATTTGATAAACCTTTGTCGAATTCTGCAAGTTTTGTAGCGAAATATTTTGTTCAATTTCTGGGAGTTGAATGACGCTAATTTCCCACCCGAAAAAATGTTTTTTCAGCAAATCCTCTGTTTTTTCGTCGTATGTGAATGTATCATCTTGCCCATCAGTGAAAAAAAACAATTCTTTCGACGGAAACGCTTGCTGAATTTTTCTGGCAAGCAAACCCCGAAGTCCATCAGATAAAGTGAGGTGAAAATTGGATGGTTTCAGTTTTTCCAAAAATCGAATGGTATTTCCTGATATATCTTTTTGAATCGTTCCCATAGAATCGGCGAGATTGGAAAGCGTCGATATCCACACTTCTTGATTTTCATCAAATTGTTCGATTGTTTCAGCGAGTTTTTTTAACCCAAGCGAAAAACGGCTGATTCCATCTATTTCGCCAGCCATGGATGCCGAATCGTCCACGACCAAAAGAATTAAACCGTCGCTTCCATGATTTTTCAGCCAGCCAGATGCAGTCTGAAAAGCAGGTCTTGAAAAGATTAGGACGAGAAACAACAAAATTAGCATTCGTAGAATGAGCAACAAAAGTTCGCGAATTCGTAATTTCCGAATGTCGCGAGATTGTAGAATTTTGATAAAACGCAACGTTGGGAATGGAATAATTCTCGGATTTCGCCGAAACAAAAAATGAAGAATTACCGGAATCACGACGGCAACAAGTCCTACCAGTGCGGATGGAATCAAGAAATTCATGTACTAATCAAAAATGTGAAAATGGTCATCACCGAACCGCTAACCATCGGAACGGAGAAATTATCGTTAAATCGTGATGGTAGCAGCTCGGCAATTGTGCCAGCAATCACGCCAATTAATCCGACACGAAAATCCACAAGACCAAAGATTAAATTCACCAAAATTCCAGAGATGAAAAAACTCCCAGTGCCAATTTTCGTTTTTCCGTAAATCCACGGTTTTCCCCATGCGATGCCTGCTAATGCGGCAATTCCATCAGAAAAACAGAGCAACAAGCAGGCGAGTGTGGCTATCGAAAGTGGCATCAACAAATAGCACAGGAAAAATGCAATTGTCTGATAAAATGCGGCAGTGAATTTTATTTTTTCGTGTTCTCGAAGCATCACGCCGAAATATTTTTGGAATATAAATTTTCCCCAATTTGTGTGCAATCGGAGAATTTCGACGCAAAACATACCAACGCAGATAGATCCCAAAAGAATCAAGAATAAATTTTCAGGGATTTCCCAAAATTCGATCGAAAGCGGAATGATTGCTGAAGCAAAATGCAACCACTTTCGTTTTAATTCATGCAGAACGCTCAAAAGGCAGAATCGAGCAAATTTTTCAGCGTTATCAAGTTTGTTTCGATGTCACCATCCCGAAAAACCGCGCTACCCGCGATACAGCGATTCGCGCCTGCTCGTATTGCCTGCTCAATCGTTTCAGTGTTTATGCCACCGTCAATTGCAAGATCTACGGGAGTGCCATCAATCGTTTTACGCAATTTTTCGATTCTTCGATTTGAATCGGATAGATATGCTTGTCCACCGAATCCCGGAAAAACAGTCATCAGCAGAACGATATCCAGCATTGGAAGAAATGCCTTGATTTTATCAATGTGCGTATTAGGTTTAATCGAGATGCCTTTGTCAATTTTGAGCCGCCCAATTTTTTCCAGACAATTTTTTGGATGGTTTGTTGCTTCCAAATGTACAATAATCGCGTCAGACCCTGCATCCACGAAACGATCAATCCATTTTTCAGGATCGAAAATCATTAAATGTGTTTCAAGATGCAAATCCGTCACTTTTCGAATTTGTTCGATGATCATCGGTCCGAATGAAATATTTGGCACAAAATTACCATCCATGATGTCAAGATGGATTTTTTCTATTCCCGCTTTTTCAAGGCGTTGTATGTTCTCTGATAGATGCAAAAAATCAGCGGCTAAAATAGATGGTGTGATTCGATTCATTGATTTCTTCTTTTTCGTTGATTGTGAATATCGTTGATGGATTCAACCGAAACGGTTACATCCACAGAATCTGGGAATGCCAATTCTGTGCCCGGTGGATATGATTGGCTCATCACGGTGTAAGGCATTAATTCTGCATCGGGGAAATAAGAAATTCTTCCCAAAATTAGCCCGGAAGACTCCATTTTTTTTTCTGCTGTTTGTATTCCATCTCCTCTGATATCTGGCACAATAAAATTGGATATCCATTGACCTCGACTGATTGTCAAATCAATTGCGCTGTGTTTTTGGACAGAGGAATCCGGCTCGACAGACTGGCTAATGACAAGTCCTCTTGGAATCGAATCTGACCAAACTGTATCCATTTCGCCGATTTGCAAGAGCAATCGTTTTATCAAAATTTCTGCACTGCGTATATTTTTACCGATTAAATTTGGCACAATGGTAAATTCTTGTTGTGTTGAGATTTTTAGCAATATTTTTTTGCCTTTTCGGACTTTCAACCCCGGCGGAGGGAATTGGTCCACAACAGTGCTTTCTGGAAGATTTGGAAGAAATATCGTTGTGTCTTCTATCGTGAATCCCATTTTTACTGCGTTCATTAAAACGGGTTTCGCATGTAAATCTTTATAATCCGGTATCGTGAGCGTTGTGCGCCGATCAACAAAATGCGGCATTACGATATTGTCAAGTAGGAGGATAAGACCAATCCACAGGAAAAATAACACAAAAATCAAACGAATCAATTTAGCCATTTTTTTTCATCCTAACCGCAAATGCGCCATCCATTTTGTGAGACGGTGGGGAAATAAACAATCCTCCGCGAGCGTCAACAAATTCTGCTGGAATCCATCTGTCAGCATTTTCGATGCGAAATTTTGGATTCGATCGTAAAAATTGATCAACCATATCCCAATTTTCTTCTGGCTCTAACGAGCATGTTGAGTATATAAGCGCACCGCCAAGTTTGACAAGTTTTGCGGCATTTTCCAAAAGGTTTTTTTGCAAAATTGTCAATTGCGCCAAATCGGTTTCGCTTTTTTTCCAGCGCCCATCTGCTCGCTTGCCAAAAACGCCTGTTCCAAGACAAGGCGCATCAACCAAGACACGATCTTGTGGCGGAAGAGAAATTTTTGTCGAATCGCCCAATCGCCATTCTATTGATGA
>JADHUZ010000111.1 GCA_016784265.1 Fidelibacterota bacterium | reverse complement strand
AATGCTGAATTTGGAAACTGGCAAATCCGAATGGCTGACAAAATCAATGAGAGCAAATCACCCAGATTGGTCAAATGATGGCACGAAAATTGTGTTTGTCGCACACCAAAACGGAATAGGAAATTTGTTCACTTATTCGCTTGAAATGGACGAAATTGAACAAATGACAAATTTCGCTGACGATGTGCAAATTTTATCGCCAAAATGGTCGCCGAATGACAAAAACATCGCATTCGCACTCGCAGGAGCAGATGGAAACACAGATATTGCGATGCTTGATTTTGAAAGCGGAAAAATCCAAAATTTGACCGACAACGATGCGGTGGATTATTTGCCGATTTGGAATCCAAACGGCAGTGAAATAATTTTTACTTCGCACAAAGGAAGCACGCCGAATTTGCATTCAGTCAATTTGCAAACGCTTGAACAACGGCAAATTACTGATGTTGGCGAGGCTGTTTTTGGTGTGCAGTGGACACCGAACGGAAGCACAATTTTGGCCACAACTTTGGCAAATGTGGATTCGACGCGCATTGTGCAAATTGACCCAACGCGGCAAATCACGACTGGCGACTTGGCGATTCGGGAGCATTTTTCAAAGTGGCGAACGATTGAGCCAGAACATTTGCTTGAAACTGCAAATCCCGCCGCACCAGTCGAAATTTTGAATACCGAAAAATACAAATTTTGGAAATATCCGCAACATTTTATGAGTCTCGTGATGCCCGATAATTACGGAATCAGTGGTTTTACGGTTTGGAGCGATGCGCTTGGAAAACACCTTTTGCAAGCATTCGGCTGGACTCCATGGAATTTTGAAAACGGCGGATTTTTACTCGGTTATATAAACGCCCAACACGGACCATTGTGGGGCTTCAATTATTTTGAAAATACGCGCTACGACTGGCGATTTTATGACGGCAGTGCAAGTGGACTTTTGGAACGACTCGATGGCTGGGATTTTTACACTTCTGTTCCGTATAATTTTGGCAATTCGATGAGTTCGAGTCATAATTTACGATTTGCATTGACTTTTCAACATCGCGAGCCATTTGACATCAAAGATTGGAATTCGGGCACAGAAAAAGACACGATTCATATTTTTTCGGAGTATTTTCCCGCACCCGAAGAAGGCAAGGAAACCGTTTTCAGCATTGGTTATAATTGGCTGAATCGCCGTCCGCATTCGTCCAATGCTCGCTTGCCGAAAAACGGATTTGGCGTGGATTTGAATTACGATTTTGTTATCGGAGATTTTAAATATCAACGCATCGAATCGAATGGATTTTTTAATCTTCCGCTTGGGAAGAAATATGCGTTTTATAGTCGGCTTAAAACCAAAACTCTGCTCGGCACACCACCAGCACAGGAATTTGCGGGCATTACGAATGAACATTCAATTTACGCAAATGGTTTTGGTGAGGCGATTTTGGGCAATCAGGAAAATCACAATTTGCGCGGTTCTGATGAAATTCGTATCGGTGAGCAGATGATTTTTGGTTCGTCAGAAATTCGTTTTCCGCTGTTGAAAAAAGTCCCAATTAACATTTTGGGTATTTCGACAGGCTCGATGACGGGAGCGATTTTTAGTGATTACGGTAATGCGTTTGATTTGGATGAAACGCCGGAAGATTGGATTGTAACATTTGGCGTGGAAACAAAAACGGAAATCAAACTTGGTGGTGGCACGATTTTTCAATGGGCAATCGGCACAGCAAATACACTTGATGGCTGGAAAAATTACGATGGTGATTTGTCGATTTATGGTCGATTTGCGCTTGTGAATCCGTTTTAATCAATGAGTAATTTTATCAGTGCAATCCGTGAAATCTGTGGTTAAACTGAAAAATATCATTCAAATTGCCGGCGTTCACGATTGGAAAGAAGCCAAAATTTTGGTGGATGTCGGCACAGATTTTATCGGTTTTCCGCTTCGGTTAGATGTGAACGAAGAATATCTCACCGACGAAGAAGCCGCTGAAGTGATTGGCAAAATTGGCAATCGAGCAAAATCAGTGCTTATTACTTATCTCGAAACAGCGGTTGAAACCGCTAATCTTTGCAAAAAAATTGGTGCAACTTGGGTGCAATTTCACGCTGATTTGCCCGTTTCGGAAGTCGCCAAATTTCGACAAAGCAATTCCAAAATTGGTATCATCAAAAGTTTAGTGATTTCGCAGGATAATTTTGCAGAAATCGAGAAAATGATTGATAAGTTTTCGCCATTTGTGGATGCGTTTATCACGGATACTTACGATCCAAATTCAGGTGCTCGTGGCGCAACTGGAAAAATCCACGATTGGAAAATCAGCCGAAAAATAGTCGAAATTTCACCAAAACCTATCATTCTTGCTGGTGGATTAAATCCCGAAAATGTCAGTGAAGCAATTCAGTTTGTTCATCCTGCGGGCGTAGATGTGCATTCCGGCGTAACTGGAAAAGATAAACGAAAAATCCCAAAACTCGTTCAAAAATTTGTTCAAAGGGCAAAAGAAGCGTTTGATAAACAGTTAAAGTAATGTATAAATCAAGCATTATGGAAAATCGGCACGACCCCCCGTTCATTCTTTTTAGTTTCAAAAACAAAAAATTCGTAATTTTGATTGTGGGTTTTTAGTGAAAATCTGCGGAAATCAGTGTCAAAAAAGGAGAACAACAATGAAAAAAATTGGAGTAATTTTAGCAGGTTCGGGCGTTTATGATGGCTCGGAAATACACGAATCGACGGCAGTTTTGCTCGCGATTGACAAAGCGGGCGCGACTTATCAATGCATTGCGCCGAACAAAAACCAAATGCACGCAATTAATCATTTGACAGGACAGGAAATTGGTGAAAATCGCAATGTTTTGGAAGAGTCAGCGCGAATTGCGCGTGGTGAAATTTTGGATATTGTAAGCGTTTCGGCTGACGATTTTGATGCGCTAATTTTCCCGGGTGGATTCGGTGCCGCAAAAAATTTATCGACTTTTGCGGTTGATGGCGCAAATGCCAGCGTTGACGGTAATGTTTTGCAATTGACGCGCGAAATGCACAAAAAAGGAAAACCAATTGGTGCAATTTGTATTGCTCCTGCGACGCTTGCGAAAATCTTTGATGGCTCACGCACACAAATTGAAGTTACAATCGGCGCCGATAAGTCCACAGCGACAGAAATCGAAAAAACAGGAGCAAAACATGTCGAAAAAAGTGTATTTGAAACGCATATTGACATCGAAAATAAAATTGTTACAACACCTGCATATATGCTTGCAGAGCGAATTTCGGAAGTCTTCGCAGGGATTGAACAACTCGTGAACGATGTGTTGGATTTGTGTTGAGAGTTGGGTTAGCAGCGGTTTTGTAAAACAGAATAAAATAAAGGAGAGAAGATGAATTTTGAAGTTTTAATAGCTTTGGTCTTGTTTGCCGTAATTGGTATTTGGGCGGTTGCGTACAAAAAGATAAGCAAATCTGACAAAGAAAAATCCGATAAAGAAAAATCACAAGAATATTGGAACGGAATTGGAATGAGTATCGGAATGCTTGTGGGCTATGCCGTTGCGTTTGTGGTATTTTGGTTGGTGGAAAGTAACATTGCAATCGCTGTCGCAATTGGCCCTGCTTTGGGGGTTGGGCTTGGCACGGGGCTTGGTGCGCATTTGAAAAAGAAAAACGCGAATAATCCTATTTCGGAAGAGAAATACACGAAATTTCGTAAAAAGATGATGATTAGTGTTTTGGCTGGGATATTAACATTGGCGCTTGGGCTGTATGTGTTTGCAAAAATGAACACATAAAAAAGGAGAAATTTTGAAAAAACTGTTTTTATTTATCGTAACCATCGGATTTGTTTTTGCGCAAACTGACGAAACAATCAATGTATTTATTGATTGCCCGCCTTGCGATATGGATTATATTCGCGAGGAAATTTCATTTATAAACCATGTTCGCGATCGGAAAGAAGCCGATGTGCACGTGTTGGTTACCGGCGAAGATACTTCGTCTGGTGGTTTTGAAGCCACAATATATTTTATTGGTCAGCGAGATTATGAAGGAAAGAACGATACGTTGATTTTCATAGGTGACCCCACAATGACAGAAGATGAAATTAGGCTGGGCGGCGTGCGCGTTTTTAAACAAGGGTTATTTCTGTATTTGAAAAAAATGCCAATCATCGAAAAATTGGACATCATCTATTCTGGGCTTTCGCAAGAACCAGCCAAAGAAAAAGACCCGTGGAACAATTGGGTTTTTTCATTGCGCGGAAATTTATTTGCAAACGGCGAACAATCGTATAAATCAATGAATGGATCCGGCGGTTTTGCGGTCGGACGCACAACGGAAGATTGGAAATTTAAAATAGGTGTTAACGGCAATAAAAACGAACAAGCCTATCTTTATAATGTTTTGAATGTTGATACCGTAAATAATGACACGACGATTTTTGAACAAACAGATATCTACACAACGAACAGCAGATGGTTTGGAGCACACATAATTCGCTCACTTGGGGAACACTTTTCTTTTGGAGTTTGGGCGGGTATCTATTCTTCTTCCTACGAAAACAAACAGTGGGAATACTATTTTGCGCCAAAAATCGAATATAATTTTTTTCCTTATTCTGAATCAACACGGAAACAGTGGCGGTTTGAATATGCAATAGGCGGAGCACACTCAAAATATATGGATTTAACCATTTATGAAAAAACGCACGATACGATACTTAAAGAATCCTTTAAAACAACTCTTGTGTTTATCCAGAGATGGGGTTCAATATCAACGAATGTTTCGTTTCAACATTTTATTCCAAATTTTTACCAAAACAGAACAAATATTTTTGGGAATATGTCCGTTCGTTTGTTTCGGGGTTTGAATTTAAATCTTTCAGGCTCGATTACTGCAGTTAATGATCAAATTGCATTAAAGAAAGAATTATCAGATGCAGAAAGGTGGTTTCGATTAAAAGAGCAAAAAACAAATGCTAATTATTTTTTCTCAGTTGGATTTTCATACACTTTTGGGTCAATTTACAACAATATTGTGAATCCAAGGTTTGGCTCCGGAAATGGCGAATAAAAAAGAATTGTATATAATTAGTTGAGCCAGAATTTTCATTGCCAAATTGATTTTCGGCGCGACGGACAAAAACCCATTGTCGCGCTTGGTAAAATGGATTTGTTTATTGTTAAAAACAATACGGCGCGGTTCGTGCAAAACGGGACAGAAACAATTCTTTCTGGTAATCCGCTCGATGAATTTGAGCGAATTTTAGAAGAAAAACGAAAAACGAAAAATAGCAATTTGTCCCAAAGCG
>JADHUZ010000110.1 GCA_016784265.1 Fidelibacterota bacterium | reverse complement strand
GGCTGATAAATTCCTCCCTCGAAAAAACCGTGAAACGGACCTTCTTGAATTGTAAGCGTGAAATTGTCGCTATCTACATCTTCGACGGACAATTCTATTCCGACAGGAATATCTTCATCTGTCGTTATTTGAGATGAAAATGCAATTGGCGGATCGTTCACTGGCGCAATTTGTATGGTTACAACCGCGGGCTCGGAATACAAATATCCGTCAAATGCGCAATAAGAAAAATTATCGTCCCCAAAATAGTTTTGGTCGGGAGAATAAAGCAAAAATGGCGAATCACCAGACAAACTGCCGTGTTGCGGGACAGAAAGAATTTCATAAATTATCGCGCCGCCTTCCGGATCGTATGCAATCAATTCAATTTCTACAGATTGATCCTCAAGCGTAGAAACGAAAATAGGTTCTGCTACCGGAGGTTGATTGGAAAACCCTTCCACATCCAAGCAGGCTTGCCCAAGTTGCTGGTAAGTCTGCGGACCGGACGGGGTACCAGTTCCACAATCAAAATACGCCAGCACGGTGTTGTCTATTTCTTCTTGTGTGCTCGCATCCCAGATTTTCAGCGAAATCGAATGCCCAGAAATGTAACCATCATTGCCCGCGTCCCAATTGGAACAAACAATTGACGAAAACGGACTTTCGATGCCACCTTCTGGCAGAACAACAACTCCGACGCACAAATCCCCGTCAAATGCAGCAATTTCGTCATTTATTTCGAGCGGAATTCCATCAATCGTCGCAGAAGTGATAAATATGCTCATCGGCATATAGGGATTACCACTCCACACAGGAACAAAGTGAGATTGCGGAAAAATATTTACCCACAATACAAACAAACTAAAAATTAGCGCTTTTTTCATTTTTGATGCCTCCGTTGTAAAAATTGTCTTATTTCTATTTCAACCCTTTAATTTACAAATAAAAACTTTCCATTACAAATAAACAATCTGAGACGTGTTTAAAATCACACATACTTCCATCTCTCTAAAATTGCTGTTTAAAATATTTTCGTTTGGGAAAAATTTGATAAAAAATCGCAGAGGCAACAACGATACCAAGAAAATCGGCGCACCAATCATAAAAACTCATATCACGTCCAAACGGCATCAATCCTTGATAGAGTTCATCAACCCCGCCGACGAACGAACCTAAAATAATTGTAAAAATCGTCGTTTTCAATTTCGTAACTTTTTTCTGAAAATAACAAAAAAGCAAGCCGCCCAAAACTACATATTCACCGAAATGAATCAATTTGTCAAAAGTCCATATTTTTGATTCTGGGAATCTATTTCCCGGAATCGTAGAAAGCGCAAAAACCATCAGAACGTATGCAATCAGCAGAAAGTTGCGTTTATTTCGAATAGAGATTTTCCCCTTCACTTTTCGCGATAATTGCCGTTCCGATGCTATCGCTTGTGATGTTCACCATTGTGCGGAACATGTCGAGCGGGCGATCCACGGCCAGCATTGTGCCGATAATCAGAGCCACGTCGGCATCGTTGAAACCGACTGCTTGCGTTACGATGAAAATCATCACCAGTCCCGCGCTCGGGATGCCCGCCGCACCGATTGAAGCAAGCAACGCAGTCAAAACAACAAGAAACTGCTGTGAAACGGACAATTCAATTCCCAAAACTTGACTGATAAACAGCACACCGGCACACTCATAAAGCGCAGTTCCATCCATGTTGACAGTTGCGCCCATCGGCAAAACGAAGCTGGAAATTTTGTTTGAAACACCAGCATTTTCTTCCACGCAACGCATTGTAACAGGCAATGTAGCATTGGAAGAACTTGTCGAAAATGCGGTTGCCATCGCAGTTGCTATCGCTTTGAAATGGTGAATTGGATTGATTCGCGTAAACAGAAAAAACAAAATTGGCAACACGATGAAAAGATGAATGGAAAGCCCCGTCGCGATGGTAAGCATGTATTTCCCAACGGCGGCGAACAAATCAAATCCCGAAGTTGCGACGGCTTTTGTGATTAATCCCAAAACGCCAAGCGGTGCAAATTTGATGACAATTTCGGTTAATTTCATAATCGCCTCAAAAAGTGAGGAAAAAATATTCCGCACAAAATCGCGATGGGCGGATTTGATTTTTGTAATCGCTACTCCGAGAAAAATCGCAAAAAATATGACGCCCAGCATATCACCCGATGACATCGCTTTGATTGGATTGAGCGGAATCATTCGGATGAGAATTTCTGCCGGCGAGCCGGGTTTTTGCAATTGCGACGAATCAAAAGTAGAAGTTGCGCCGAGCTCCACTCCAACGCCCGGATGCAAAAGATTCGTCAAAGTAAGCCCAACAATAATGGCAAACAGGCTCGTTGTTAAATAATAGAAAAAAGTTTTTGCGCCGAGCCGGCCTAAACTTTTCCCATCGCCAATGCCAGAAACCCCGGAAACGATAGAAGTAAAAATCAGCGGCACAATTACCATTTTCAATAAGCGGACAAAAATCGTGCCCAACGAAATAATCAAATGGTAAAACCAGCCGTCTGTTCCGCCAAAAACAGCATTCTGAAACATTAGTCCGACGAATACACCAATAGCCATCGCAATCAAAATCTGCCAGTGTAATTTCAATTTCATAAAAACCCTTTCTTTAAAATCTAATTCAACGGTCTTCGATAATATTCAAATGTTTTACCCGTGCTCTGCCAATTTTTATATTTTCTGATAACCACCGCCGTTTTTGAAAATTGCCTCGCCACACCGTCCAAAACATGCCCGCTCACATAGTCGTATCCCAATTTTTTCATCTGATTCAAATAGACCGTTTTGAGTGTCGCCGCATATCCTTTGCCGCGATATTTCTGCCCCACAACAAATGTGTATGTGTAAGCGGTGTTGTGTTGGTGGAGATTACTATCGCCTTTTGCCCAAAATTCTTGCGCGAAATTTTCGAGCGGAACGCCAATAATAAATCCAATAATTTTCCCGAAAAGTCGAGCGACAATCGGCTTTGTGGCGGGGAAATTGAAATATCGTTGCACTGTGTTTTCTGTCCATTTTGCATGAGTGCCATATTGCACTTCCAGCGTTTCGCTGAGCGCAATAATTTGTGCGCGATCTGCCACGCCGAGCATTTCGAGTACTTCAATTGAGAGCGTATTCGTTTTTGCTAATATTCTGCTGCGCGATTTTTGCGGTGATTGTGTCTTGTTTTTTTGGTCAGTCACGGTCGGTAATTTAGGTAACATTTACCAATCCAAAATGCGAAATTCCTAAGAATTTGAATCGGTAGATTGATGTAAATTATTGGATTGGAAAAAGAGGAGAAAACAATGAAAAAGATCACCATTTACGGCAAAAACACCTGACCTTACACAACAGATGCCCGTGAGGCGTTTGCAAAAAAGGGATACAATGTGGATTACAAAAACGTTGTAGAATCTGCAGATGCGGTGAATCAAATGCTGAAACATTCCGATGGTCGCAGGATTGTTCCTGTGCTCGTCGAAAACGACAACGTTACCATCGGCTTTGGAGGCACATGAGGATTTTAATCTTCGGCGGTTGCCGAAAATGAAAAAAGTTGAAATTTTTACCGACGGTGCGTGCAAGGGCAATCCCGGTCCCGGTGGCTGGGGCGCAATCTTACGCTACAATGGAACAAAAAAAGAGATTTCGGGCTTTTCAGCAAAATCTACCAACAATCAAATGGAACTCACCGCTGTAATTAAATCTCTTAAAGCGTTGACTCAATCTTGCCAAATTGTGCTGACTACAGATTCACAATATGTGAAAAACGGAATCGAAACTTGGATTTATAATTGGAAGAAAAATGGCTGGAAAACAGCAAAGAAAAAACCAGTGAAAAACAAGGCTCTTTGGGAAAATTTGGACAAACTTATCAGCAAACACGATGTTGAATGGCAGTGGATTCGTGGGCATTCCGGACATACGGAAAATGAGCGAGCGGACGAATTGGCAAATCTTGCAATCGAAAGGCAAATTTGACCATGATTTTTTTAGAAAAACTGATTCAACTCGTTGAACAAGGCGGGAGTTTTCTCTGCGTTGGACTTGATCCTGATGTCAAAATATTTCCTGCTGGAATTCCCAAAAATTGCGACGGAATCGTAGAATTTAATCGCGAAATCATTGCCGCAACAAAAGATTTTACCATTGCATACAAACCTAATTTTGCGTTTTACGAGCGGTGGGGCGTTGCTGGCTGGAAGGCGTTGGAGCAAACTCGCAGAATGATTCCAGCAGATAAAATCGCCATCGCCGATGCAAAACGCGGTGACATCGGAAACACATCGAAAATGTATGCGCAAGCAATTTTACAGGAATTGGATTTTGATGCAATTACAGTCAATCCTTGGATGGGCGAAGATTCGGTCGAGCCGTTTTTGGAAAATGAAGAAAAAGGCGTGTATTTTCTCACCGTAACTTCCAACTCTGGCTCGCAGGATTTTCAAAAACAGCAAAGCGGCGACAAAATTATGTATGAAAGAGTGATTGAAAACGTGCAATTGTGGAACAGGAAACAAAATGCTGGAATTGTCGTCGGTGCAACGCAGCCGGAAGAATTGAGAAAAATCCGGGATTTTGCGCCGGAATTGCCAATTTTGATTCCGGGGCTCGGGGCTCAGGGCGGCGATTTGGAAGCCTCGGTTTCGGCGGCATTTTCCTGCGATGGCGCACCACCACTTTTCAACCAAAGTCGCGGGATTCTCTACGCTGATTCCGGCAAGGATTTTGCCGAAGTTGCTCACCAAACAGCGCAGAAAACCCGAAATGCTATCAACAAAGCAAAGGAACAATAAATGGCGGATATTCAATTTAAAAATTCCGGTGCGTTGATTGAGGGGCATTTTTTGCTCACGAGCGGTCGGCATAGCGACAAATATTTTGAGAAATTTACGCTTTTGAAGCAACCGAAAATTGTTGAAACCCTATGCAATAAAATGGCAAGTGCGTTTCAAAATCAAAAAGTTGACCTTGTCATTGGAGCGGCGACGGGCGGAATTATCCTCGCGCACGAAGTTGCCAAAAACCTTGACACCAACAGCATTTTTGCTGAGCGTGTTGGCGGAAAGATGATGTTTCGGCGTGGATTTGCAATTGAAAAAAACCAGCGCGTTTTGTTGGTGGATGATGTTGTTACAACAGGTGGTAGCGTTTTTGAAATGATTGATTTGGTAAAATCTGCTGGTGCGGAAATTATCGGCATTGCCGTGATGTTTGACAGAAGTGGCGGGAAGACAAATTTCGGCCACCCGACTGTTACCTTGCACAGCGAGAAAATCGAATCCTGGGTGGCGACAGATTGCCCACTTTGCCAAAAAGGAATTCCACTAACACAACTCGGACGAACGGGGAAATTATGAGTTTTAAAATTTGCAATCTTGCCAGCGGTAGCGGTGGAAATT
>JADHUZ010000109.1 GCA_016784265.1 Fidelibacterota bacterium | reverse complement strand
ATTTATCGGCACTCTTGCGGAGAATTTCAATTTCTTCTTCTGTGAGATTGTGATAACCCAACCGATTCATTTTATCTAAAATCCGATTGACCTCGCGATGCAAATCGTGGGGTCTTTTTTTTGTGAATTTTATGCCAAATTTTCGCAACAATTTATTCCAAAATCCAATTTGTGATTTCATTTTCACGACATTTTCTGGTGTTTTTCCTATCCGAAATTTTGCCAAGTCGAAGGATAAAATACCGGGGAATTTCCGTAAAAATAGCCACCCAAAAAGCAGACCGCCCAGATGAGTGCTGTGGCTAATTCCATCGCCAGATTGACCAAAAGTAGATGTGATAGTAATCACGGCTAAAATTGCCACGAAAATTTTTGCTGGAATTGGGAATAGCAGATTAAAATAAATTGTTCGATTTGGAAAATATAACGCAAATGCAAGCAAAACAGCAAAAACTGCACCGCTTGCGCCAATCACAGGAATAGTCGAAGAAAAAGATAGAACGGCCGTCAACAATCCGCTACAAACCCCGGTGAGAATGTAAAAATTTAGAAACCGTTTTCGTCCCAAAATTTGCTCAATTTCTCGTCCGAACATCCACAATCCGAACATATTCATAGCAATGTGCATCATTCCGCCGTGTAAAAACATGTAAGTGAAAAGTCGCCAAATTTGCAATTTAAAAATCACTTTTTGCGGAATTAGAGCAAATGCATTGACGAGCAAATCGCCCTGATTTGTTTGTAACAAAATTTGCAGAAAAAAGATAATGGCATTTGCCAAAATGATTTTTCGAATCGTGTTGGAAGTCTGTCGCCAACCCGATTGAAACGGATTAAAATGTCCGTTCATTCGTGTGCTTTCACAAATTTCAAAAAGGCTTCTTTCACTTGTGAACGCTCGTGATCGACCGTAATCACATGCCCAGATTCTGCCAATCGCACAAATTGTTTGTCCGAAGACGAGATTTTTTGAAATATTTCTTCCGAGTTTTTGATTGGTGAGCGCAAATCTTTTTCGGAATGCACAATGAGCGCAGGCATGGAGATTTGCGGAAGTTCTTTTCGGACAAATCGCAATAATTTCCGTAATTGTGCCACGCCAGAAACTGGATATTCTTGATAGCCCAACGCAGAATCGTAGCCTTTTTTGAATTTTCGATTTTTGGGAAATTTAGATACAAAAAACCGGACGAATGGTGCGATCGATGATTTCCAATCGTATATTTTTGTAGCACCCGACATCGCCACAACGCCACGAAAATCAAAATTTGCCGCAAGATGCAATGATAATACTGCGCCCATCGAAAGCCCACCAGCAAAAACGATCTTGTGTTTTTCTTGCATTAATTTCAGATGATTTTCCGCTGCGTTTTTCCACTCTTTCCAGCCGATGTGATTTAAATTTTCAACTTTTGTGCCATGCCCGGGCAAAAGCGGAACTTCGACGGAATATCCAGATTCATGCAAAAATCTTGCCAAATCTTTGAGTTCATAGGGTGAACCCGTGAATCCATGCAAAAGCAAAATTCCTGCTTCGTTTCCTTTGAGAGAAATTGGTTGCCATTCAGTGCGGATTTTCACGAAAACATCCTGTTGTAAATGATCAAACTTTTCAAATTACTCATCGTTTCAATATGAAATTTGCTAAATTGTGTTAAAAAAACCAATCCTTCTTTTGAGATTTTTTTGTTTATTTGTGCATCAATATTATCGGTTTTCGTGTTTTGAAAATCGCGAAGAACTGCCAAAGTGTTTTCAGAAATGTTGGATTTATTAGCACATCGATGACAATAAATATCGCCTGTTTGAGTGGAAAAATTTGCGCGTGAAAGTTGATTTTTACAATGTTCGCAAGCGGAAAAATTCGGACGATATCCAGCCAAATCTAACCATCGCAACCAAAATCGAATGAGAGCATTTGTTGGATATTTGCACGGCTTATTCAAATGCCGAAATGCGTTCACCAAAAACGAAAATTTATCCTTTGTCTCCGTGTTTTCTTGTGCTGTTTTCAGCGTGATTTCTGTCATAATTGTAGCAATCGTTGAATGCTCTAAATCATTTTGGATGTTTTGAAATCGCTCTGTGATTGACGCTTCTTTAAGGTTTTGGATGGAGCGCGTTGACTTGTGATAATAATCCAATTGGAGCAATTGCAACGGAATCAAAATCCCCGCAAATTGACTTTTTTGTCGTCGGCTTCCTTTTGCAATTAGTGCCAACTTTCCAAAATCAGGCGAGATAACATTCAAAATTTCACTCGTTTCGCTATGCGGGATTTTCCGCAAAATCAACGCCGAAGTTCGCTCTATCGACAAAAATTAATATGCTTTCGAAAAAACGACTTCGTGTTTTGCCTTTTTCCCGCACAGCAGGCATGTTTTTCCGCTGGGATTTTCATCAAATGGAATCACGCGAATTGTGGCTTTTGTTTCTTCCTGTACTTTCGATTCGCATTCTTCGCTCCCGCACCAGCCAGCGCGATAAAATCCGCCGTCTGATTCGTTGCGTTGTTTGAATTCATCATAATCGGCGATGTCAAATGTGTTATCATCACGGAAAATTTTGGCTTTTTCGAGCATTGCATTTTGAATTTCATTGAGCAAATTTGCTGTAAACTCACCAATTTTTCCGATGTTTTGCGTGATTTTTTCACCAGTGTCGCGCCGCGCCAAAACGACAGCATCATTTTCTGCATCGCGAGGACCAATTTCCATACGAAGTGGCGCGCCTTTCATTTCCCATTCGTTAAACTTCCAGCCCGGCGACATTTTTTCGCGCAAATCAAGATGGAAAATTACACCTGCGGATTTCAAACTTTCGGTGATTTTTTCGGTGTGTTTCATCACAGCATCTTTTGTATCATCGCGAAAAATTGGAATAATCACCACAGGATATGGTGCAATTTTCGGCGGTAGAATCAAACCTTTGTCATCGCCATGCGCCATAATCACAGCCCCGACGAGACGAGTTGAAACGCCCCAACTTGTCGCCCAAACCAAATCCTGCTCATTATTTTCATTCTGAAAAGTTACATCAAACGCTTTAGCGAAATTTTGCCCTAAATTGTGGCTTGTGCCGGATTGCAAGGCCTTTTTATCGCCCATCATCGCCTCGATGCAATAGGTTGTCTCCGCACCGGCAAATTTTTCTGATTCAGTTTTCGGGCCTGTCAGAACGGGAATTGCCATAAATTCTTCGGCAAATTTGCGATAAACTTCGAGCATTTTCAGCGTTTCTTCTTCGGCCTCTTCGGCGGTTGCGTGAGCGGTGTGTCCTTCTTGCCACAAAAATTCAGTTGTTCGCAAAAACAGCCGCGTTCGCATTTCCCATCGCACAACATTTGCCCATTGATTGATTAAAATTGGCAAATCGCGATACGAGTTAATCCATTTTTTATACATCGACCAAATTATCGTCTCGCTTGTTGGACGCACGATTAATTCTTCTTCGAGTTTTGCGTCGGGATCAGCTTCGACACCTTTTCCATCTGCCGTTGCACGCAAACGATGATGTGTTACAACGGCGCATTCTTTGGCAAATCCGTCCACATGCTCGGCTTCTTTCGATAAAAACGATTTTGGAATAAACAGCGGAAAATAAGCGTTTACATGCCCAGTTTCTTTGAACATGTTGTCCAATGCCGCTTTCATATTTTCCCACAACGCAAACCCATACGGACGAATAACCATCGAGCCTTTGACGGGGCTATAATCCGCCAATTCGGCTTTGGTTACGACATCGGTGTACCATTTTGGAAAATCTTCACTTTGTTTTGTAACGCCTTTGCTCACGCGAATTCCTTTCAAAATTTCTGTTTTTCAAGGTAGATAATTTACGATAATTTTGGCTTTGCCTGAACCCGAAAGAGTTTCGTAATTTTGCTTTATTAAAATAGGAAGAAATATGACATTTTTGTGTTTAAATTCAGATAAAATGGGTGAAGGCGACCAAGAACTTGGGAAAAAACTATTGGTGTCGTTTTTGAAAAACCTTGCCAAATCTGATATTCAAATTGATATAATTGGCTGTGTAAATTCTGGTGTTTTTTTAACAACAGCAGAAAATCCAGCACTCAAACATTTACGAACATTAGAAGAAAAAGGTGCGCAAATTGCAAGTTGTATCACCTGTTTGGAGCACTACAACTTGAAAAACAATTTACTCATCGGTGGAATTGGAACAATGGAACAATCCGTTCAAATGATGGCAACGGCAGATCGAGTAATCAAGCCATAAAATGTAAAAACCTGTTTATCACAGTTCAGAAGGATTAGTCTCTATTCATCTTTTCTAAAAACGGCTTGAACAAATCTATCGGCACTGGAAAAATGGTTGTTGAATTATTCTCCGACGCAACCTCCGTCAGCGTTTGTAGAAATCGAAGTTGCAAAGCAGTTGGATGTTTTTCTATGATTGATGATGCTTCAGCGAGCCGGCCCGCAGCCTGATATTCGCCCTCTGCGTTGATAATTTTTGCTCTCCGTTCGCGTTCGGCTTCGGCTTGTTTCGCCATCGCCCTCTGCATTTCATGAGGCAAATCCACATGTTTAATTTCCACATTGGAAACCTTAATGCCCCACGGGTCAGTTTGTTTATCAATAATTCCCTGTAATTTTATATTAATTTTTTCCCGTTCGGAAAGCACATCATCTAATTCCGCTTCTCCGAGTACACTGCGGAGCGTCGTCTGTGCCAATTGCGAACTTGCATACATGTAATCTTCCACCTCCACGACTGCCTTGCTTGGATCCAACACACGAAAATAAAGCACTGCGTTAACCGTCACAGAAACATTGTCTTTCGTGATAATATCCTGCGGTGGAACATCCATCACGATGGTTCGCAGGCTGACTTTCACCATGCGGTCAATGACGGGAATCAGCAAAATTAAGCCGGGACCTTTGGCTGTGATTAGTCGCCCAAGACGGAAAATTACGCCCCGCTCGTATTCCCGCAACACACGAATCGCGGATGCAAGCAAGAAAACTATTAGAACAATAATTGGATATAGTGTGAACATTTTATTCTCCTTTTTGAATGTTGATTTTCAAGAGTTGATTGTTGAATGATAAAATTTTATGCATCATCACCTTGTGATTTTTTCACAAAAAGCGTCATTCCCTTCACGGCAGTTACGCCGATTTCTGCGCCTTTGGGAATTTCCTCATCGGCGCTGGCATTCCAGATTTCACCATGAACGGAAACCTTGCCTTTTGGATTTAATTTTGTTTTTGCAATTCCGATTTCGCCGACAATTCCATCTGCTCCTGTGGCGATTTTCTTCTTGTGCGCACGATATGCAAGCGAGAGTGCAAATACAAAAAACAAAGCGGTAACGATAACGGCCGGAATTATCACCTGAAGCGAAACGCGGAATATCCCCTCCGGTGCTTCCGGTGTATCAAATAGCATGAGCGAAC
>JADHUZ010000108.1 GCA_016784265.1 Fidelibacterota bacterium | reverse complement strand
AAGCCTTGCCGCCTTGCCCAACGCCCATTTCCATCCATGATTATGGCAATATGAGTGGGCAAATTTTTGTGATTTGACAGATCGCTTAAAAGCATTTTCTATTCTTCCGCTGGCATTCCAAGCGCTTTACGGCCTTCTGGCGTTATCATTGCCGTTGTCCATTGTGGCTCCCAAACAATTTCCACATTGGCTTCTTTAATGCCGTCGAGCATTTCAATTTTGGATTTTGCATCTTGAGCGATATACATTGCCATGCCGCATCCTCTGGTCGTTAGCGTCATTTTGACATCCACGATATTTTCTTCCTTGATTTGTACATCGTAAATTAATCCTAAATCCACGATATTAACAGGAATTTCAGGATCTCTGCAAGTTTTTAATGCTGCTATAATATCTTCTTTAGTGAACATGATTTTGTTCCTCCTGTTGTTTAACAATCTTTACAATTGATTCCGCTAAGTCCATGAAAACGCGGCGAATCTCGACAAGTTCCCGATTCAGCACGATTGGCTTGCCTGCATCCGACGATGTGACAATATCAGCGAGTAGTGGAATATGAGCCAACAAAGGCAAATTTAGCCGTGCGCTTTCTGCAATTCCACCGCCATGACCGAATATTTCCGAACTGTTACCACAGTGCGGACAAATGAAATTGGACATATTTTCGATAACTCCAAGCACAGGCGTGTTAGTTTGACGGAACATATCCGCACCTCTGCGCACGTCAGCAAGAGAAAGATCTTGAGGTGTTGTAATAACAATCGCACCAGTCAATTTTACCCGCTGAACGAGCGAGAGTTGCACATCTCCCGTGCCGGGCGGTAAATCCAGAATCAAATAATCCAGACTTCCCCACTCAATATCGTTAAAAAATTGATCAACCAATTTCGCGACCATCGGACCTCGCCAAATAACTGGTGATTTATCGCCGATGAGAAACCCAAACGACATAATTTTCATACCATATTTTGTTAGTGGAAGAATTTTTTGTTCGTCCGTAATTTCAGGCTGTTTGTTTTCTCCGAGCAAAACCTGCATGCTTGGACCATACACATCGAGATCGAGCAATCCGACACGGAATTTTTTTTCGGCAAGTGCAATTGCAAGATTTGTTGCAATTGTGGATTTCCCCACACCGCCTTTTCCACTCGCGATAGCGATCACATGATTGATTTGCGGCAATTTCGTTTGATTTGCCCATGGATCGTTGCTGGAATGTGCATGGTGAGAGGCTGTTTTTGCCGATTGTTTTCCATCCACATCAACCAGATTGACGATAATTTCATAATCCGAAAAATTTTCAGAAATGATTTTCTGAACAGATTCGTGGACATTTTGTTTGTTGGATTCATTGGATGATTTGATGCCCAAATCAATTTGAATTGATTTTCCTTCCAAGCGAACAGCACTAACCATTCCAAAAGAAACAATATCTCGATCATAACCGGGATATTGTATTTGGCGAAGCAGATTAATAATTTTTGATTTCATAATAAGCCCAAAATGCTATTTGCGGAAAATGCCCACCCAACGATGCTTGGTGGGCATAAACCAATTATCCATCATATTCGACACCGAAAAACTCGTAGTTTTTCCGTATCCAATCCTGCCATTCTTCGGGTACTTCATCCTCTTCAAAGATAGCCTCAACCGGACATTCCGGCACGCACGCACCGCAATCAATACATTCTTCCGGATTGATGTACAGAGTGTGTCCATCCGGATCGTCGCCAGATTTCCAATTCGGGTCATCCGGATGAATGCAATCGGAAGGACAAACTTCAACACAAGCGGTATCGCAAGTATCCAAACATGGTTCGCAAATAATATATGGCACTTTTTTCTCCTTGTTTTTATTAAAAGCCAAGCTTCGTAATTTAAAAAAGTGTATGTTTTCCAACCAATTAAAATATCAGGATAATGCTTTTATTTCTCCGCATTTTAAGAATAAATTTCAGCATGAGAAAAAACCTGTTTTTTTGTATGATGCTCGGGCTTGAAATGGTGTTCCCACAATCTAAACTCGTTGAGTTTTTGTCAATTGAAACAAAGGATTCTGCTAACCATCAAATTGTTACGGCAATTGCGCTATTGGATGCAGAACCCGATAAAATCTGGCAAGCCATCACTGATTTTGAACATTACGAAGAGTTTATGCCGCAGGTCATGCGGTGCAATCGCGACAGAATAGATGAAAAATCTTCAAAAGTTTCTATTGATTTGGATATTCCATGGCCAGTGGCAAATATCTATTATGAAATGAAAATCTCTGAAAGGGACGATCGTTTGTTTTTCCGATGGGATCATCTTGGCGGAGATTTACATGAAAATAAGGGATTTTGGTTGCTTGATGCAATCAACCCAAATCAAGTTAAATTGACTTATCATGTTTGCGTCAGAACGAAAAGCATTTTACCAAACTTTATTATCCGATTGGCACAGAAAAAAACGACGAAAGATCTTTTTTATGCCGTTGCAAAAAGAGCCAATCAATAATTTTTCAGATAGTTAAGAATTTTGCTTTGCAGGAAACCAAAAACTTCCGAAATTTACGGCTCGGAAAAGCACCCGTAGCTCAACTGGATAGAGCGTCTGGCTACGGACCAGAAGGCTGAGGGTTCGAATCCTTCCGGGTGTACAATTTCTGGCGGCGCCTTAGCTCAGTCGGTAGAGCAGTGGACTGAAAATCCATGTGTCCCTGGTTCGATTCCGGGAGGCGCCACGCATAAGCCCCCTGTAATTCAACGAGTTACAGGGGCTTTTTTTATGGTTGATCTCTCATTTACTATCCACAATATGCGTAATTTTGCATGATTTTGCACCGTCTGAATTTACCCTTCTTTATTTGTTCGACGAAATGTGGGAAGTTGGGATTTCGCATGTGTAAATTTGACAATTTTCATCTTGTATCTTGTTGGAGAGTTCGCTAAAAAATCTGTAATTTTCACGATACAATTTTTAATAAATCTGAGGGATTTACAGGAAAAATAGGACATCAACAAATTCAAAAAACCTGTTCATTCTGTCAAAAATAGGAGCCATTGATGAAGTCATTAGGCCAACTGAAACCGAATTTCAAATACTGGGAAATCATCAAAGATTTGATTGACCAAAACATTGATATTATGCTAAATATGAGTCAATCTGGACACCCGGGTGGTTCGCGTTCCAAAACCCATTCGCTTGTTGCCACAATGCTTTCGGGGGCGATGCGATATGATTTGCGAAATCCTCAGCAGAGTTTGCGTGATCGCATTGTGATGGTTGGTGGGCATGTTTCACCGCTTGCCTATTCGGCTTTGGCGGTGTTTAATGAAGCCTTGCGTCGCAAATCCCGCGAAACTGGCGATGCAAAATATAACCATCCGCTCGGCGATGATTACACGCTTTTTTACGAAGATTTGATTGGGTTTCGGCGCAGTTTTGGACTTTCCGGGCATGTCGAAAATGAAGGCAAAACGTTATTTTACAGTTTCAATACCGGACCTTCGGCGCACGGTTCGCCTGCGGCGGCAGGCATGGCGATGGCGCTCAAACACGCGAATTGCGACGATGTCAAAGTGTTTGCGTTTGAAGGCGAAGGAGGCTTTACCGCTGGCGTAACTCACGAAACGCTCAATTCGGCTTATGGACTTGGACTTGGCAATCTTGTGTTTGTGCTGGATTGGAATGATTTTGGCATTGATGACCGACCGTTCAGTTCTGTGATGGCTGGTACGCCACAGGAATGGTTTGAGGGCAAAGGTTTTTGCACGGTTGGTGTTGAAAATGGTGAAAACTGGGAGGAAATTATTTCGGCTTATGCGGAAATTTTGGATGAAAACGCAGACCCAAATCAACCCAAAGCAATTTGGATGAAAACGCAAAAGGGTCGTGGCTATCACATTTTTGACAATGATTCACACGGCGCACCGCACAAACGAAATTCGGAGTTATTTTGGAAAACGAAACAAGATTTCTCGGAAAAATACAACATTGAAATTCCGTTTATGAACCAAAGCGCACCCACAACTTATGAAGAAGCGCAAGAGCAAACGAAGGCAATGCTCGATGCGGTTTACACAATTTTTGACCAAACTGATGGACTAACTGATTATCTCGCAGATGCACTTGTCGAACTTGGTGATTCTGTGCCAGAAAAAATTGCAAACAACCGAATCATCGTCCAAAATCCGTTGAAGGATTCTGAAATTTTAGATGTCGAAAATTACCCCGAAGATTTATTCGCCGCGCCGGGAACAGTCGAACCAAATCGTGCAGGATTCGCAAAATGGGGTTCGTTTGTCAATTCGGTTTCGCAGAAAAAATATGGCAGACCGCTATTTTTAGTTGCGTCGGCAGATTTGGCTGACTCGACAAATATTGCAGGATTTGCAAAAGGTCGCGATGGCGTGGAGGATTTTGGAATGTACAATCGTGATACAAATTTGAACGGCGTTTTGCTTCCGCAGGGCATCACAGAAATGGCGAATGCGGGGATTTGTACTGGCATTGTGGCGACAAATTTGTCGGGCAACCAATTTAGTGATTTCAATGGCTATTGTGCGGCGTGCTCGACTTACGGTGCATTTTCGTATTTAAAATATGGTTCAATGCGCTTGTTCTCGCAGATGGCACAGGATTCACAATTCAAATTTGGAAAAGTCATTTGGGTTGCTGGACATTCTGGCCCCGAAACAGCCGAAGATGGCAAAACGCATTTTGGGATTTTTGCACCGGGCGTAACCGAACTTTTTCCCGAAGGGCAAGTACTGAATTTACATCCGTGGGAGCACAACGAGGTCGCACCGATGCTTGCAACTGCGATGAAAATGGACGCACCGATAATCGCATTGCATCTGACGCGACCGGGCATCGAAATTCCAAATCGCACAGCGCTTGGAATGGATTCGCATCTCGAATCGGCAAAAGGTGCATATTTGATTCGCGATTATGACGAAAATTGCGAAAAAGTCGGCGTTGTCATCTTGCGCGGAACTTCGACCACAGCGGAGTTGATGAAAATTTTACCAAAAATAAACGAAAACGGGCCCAATGTAAAAATCGTTGCGGCGGTGTCGTTGGAATTGTTTATTTCTCAAAATGACGACTGGAAAAATCGGATTTTGACAGCAGATGAACGCAAAAATGCGATGGTAATTACAAATGGCGCATTATCGCTGATGCACCGCTGGCATGACAATCCGAATATCAAAGATGTGTCGCTTTCACCGGATTGGGACAACCGCTGGCGCACAGGCGGAACGGGTGTCGATGTCATCGCCGATGCTCATTTGACGGCGGAATTTCAATGGAAAGCGATAAAGAAATTTAGCGAAAAAAATTAAATTATTTTGTTCCCGATAGAATAATCTCGGCGACTTTTTCGGGATTGTCCCACATGGGAACATGTCCACAATTTTGGAGTTCTTCTGACCAAATATG
>JADHUZ010000107.1 GCA_016784265.1 Fidelibacterota bacterium | reverse complement strand
CACGCTGAATGGTGGACGCTGTCAAAACCATGTTGATTCACAGGACGACCTCGCCTATTTCGATAATGAGAACGATATAACTTACTCTTGGGACGCTCCACCTGGATATTCTCCTTGTTTTGATGGTCCTGTTGGATATGTTGGCTACGCATTTTTGGAGTCACCGGGCAATCCTTACAATGGTATTGATGATGATGGCGATTCGCAAGCATCTGTTTCACCGATGTTTTCGGAAAATGATTTTATGCCTGTGATTTATGAAACGGGTGATGCGATTGTTGTGATTGATAAAACGGATTATTCTCGGACAATTGTGTATGTTGGAGTTTTGCCTGATACAATCGAAACGATGGGAGTTAAGATTATCCTTGATGGAACGCCGATTGAGGAAATTGTTGGCAATTTGATTGATGACGATTTGGATGGGCTGATTGACGAAGATGTTGATACGCATTATTTGAATCGCATCGAACACGATCCTCCTCAAGATGCTTTGCGATTTGTAGATTATCGCACTGGCGCGGGCTTGGATGATGCGTTGATTGATGAACAGCGTAATGATGGAATTGATAACGATGGTGATTGGGATGCAGTTACTGATGATGTTGGTGCAGATGGCGTGGCAGGCACAAATGACGATGGCGAAGGAAATGGGATTCCAGATTCGGGTGAACCAAATTTTGACCAACTTGATATTGATGAATCCGATCAAATTGGATTGACGAGTTTCAATTATTTTTCACCACCGGGAAAGGTCAGAATGAATGATGATTTCAAGTGGGCTGAATCGGAATGGGGACCGGGCGAACTTTGGAAGCGAATAATTCCCGGTAATTACGATGAAATTGTCCTTGAACCAGCAGATGGTGATTTCATGTATGGTTCGGGTTATTTTCCGCTTCTTGCAGGCGATACCGAACGCTACTCGATGGCGCTTTTGTATGGTGAAGATTTTGAAGATATCTTGCGAAACAAACAAATTATCCAGCAGATTTATGATTCTAATTATAATTTTACCAAGCCACCAGAAAAGCCGACAGTTCGTGCGATGGCTGAGAATGGAAAAATCACACTTTTTTGGGATGATGAAGCGGAATTTTCGATAGATCCAATTGCAGGTCGCGATTTCGAGGGATATAAAATCTACCGAGCAACTGATTTTGGATTTAACGAAGTGAATACAATTTCCGATGGTTTGGGCATTGCCGCTTTTTACGAACCGATTGCACAATTTGATCTTATCAATGATGTGAAAGGATTTTATAAGGGTTCCACTGAATACACAGAAGGTGTTTCATTTTATCTTGGTGACGATACGGGTTTGCAACATTCGTGGACAGACACAGATGTCGTCAATGGAAAAACTTATTTTTACGCGGTGGTCTCGTACGATCACGGTGATGATGCGGCAGGTATCTCACCCGCTGAATGCACGAAAACAATCCAAGAACTGAACGAACAAATGTTCTTCGATATCAACACGGTTTCCGCAACTCCCGGTTCGCCAGTTTTAGGATATCAATCGCCCGAAGTGACAACGCCTGTTCAAATTAGTGGCGAAGGCGTGGGAACAATCGCCATCGAAATTATCGACCCAACTGCATTGTTAGAAGGTGAAATGGATTACGAAATCGAATTCATCTCATCAGCAAACGATGGCTATGACAACAATACCAACGGCGAAATTGAAGAAATTGACGAAAAACTTGCACAATTCACTTCTGGTGTTTCTGTGATACAATTGATAAATGGTTCCGCAGACACATTACTTTTTGAATCGGAAAATTTAAATCTTACAAAACCCGAAAATATGCCAGCGACACTTCAGTCGTTTTTTACGGATGAATCACAGAAGATGCCGTTGGATTTGGGTGGTTTTCGCTTGCATTTGGATATTCATTCGTTTGCTACAATTGAGTCGGCTCTATATTCAAATGCCGATTCCGAACCAGCGGTGGAAATATCGGTAGCTGAAAATGGCTATCCATTGGCACAAAATGTTTATCTGGATTTTTCGACACCGCAAGAATCTATAGAAATCGAAGGTTACGACACAGAAAATATCGCATTTTCGCTTTCTGAAGATTCTCTAAAAATTGCACGGCTCGACGAAAATCAATTTATCATTTTGCGACCGCTTTTGGAATATTGGTATCCAACTTGGCAAGTAGATTTTGAACTCTTGCGAGATGAATTGCCAACGCAAGGGAAATTATATTTGAATGTCATTTTGCCGATTACAAATGATGTATTTGAGTTTACGATAAAAAATAGCGGCGTGGATGAAAATGAAATCGATTTATCACAAATCAAAGTCGTCCCAAATCCATATCTCGGTGCATCGGAATTTGAAGCGAAAAGTCCGTATAATGTCGGCAGGGGGGAGCGACGAATTGATTTTGTCAATTTGCCAGAGAATGCCACGATTCGCATTTTCAATGTGAAAGGAGAATTAATTCAAACGCTCCAACACGACGGTTCGCTGATAGATGCAAAAGTTTCGTGGAACTTGCGAAGTCGCGATGGATTGGATATTGCTTTCGGCGTTTACATTTATCATGTGAGCGCTGATAACCTAGAACATATTGGCAAATTTGCGGTGGTGAAATGATTAAAAACAAAGGCAAAAGGCAAAAGGCAAAAGTTAAAGCGAGATTTTTTTGCGTTTTTTTTGCGTTATTCGCTGCGACATTTTCGCAAAACAATCCGCCCAACTTGCCAACACTTCATTCTGTTGCTTCCAATGAACGAGTGATGCTTTATTGGGATAATTCCGCGGAAATTTCGGTTGATTCTACTTTGATGGAATTATATCCAGATGAGCCAGAAAAATGGAATGATTTTGAGGGTTATCGAATTTACAGAAGTCGAAATCACACTTTTGATGATATTCAGACAATCACAGATGGTTTCGGAACGCCGATATTTTATAATCCAATCGAGCAATATGACATCGCAAATGATACCGAAGGATATTTTGAAGGAAACGGTGGATTTGCGCAAATTGTAAAATTCTCTGATAATTCTGAAAATGTGCAGACTGAATCAATGCCACCATTTTATCCTGATTTACAACCTGTCGAATCATTTTCTGGATTGTTAGAAACTGGAACGGTGGGTGATTGGATTTTGCGAATCACTGATACAGATTCTTCCAAAAATGCTGGTTATGTGAAACAATGGAAACTCAGATATTTTGATGAAGATAGCACCGTTTATGTTGATTCATCGCGGATTGATTTTTTGGAAAACGCGCGAAATCGTGATTTTGAAGGTGACATTGGAAACGATGGCTATCCTAAATCGTGGACAACTTGGGAAGTCAAAGAAAACATAGATGTTAATATTTTGGATTCATTGAAAATTGAAATGTCAGACAACGCATTCGAAGGAGAAAATGCTGTTGCATTAACGCTTTATGGTGGTTATGAAGACTCGACAAACCAAGAAATGTCGCAATCTATGACACAGCGATTGACTGATTTAGTGCCTGGCGAAACATACACGCTTTCTGCGATGATTTATGATACTTCTTCTTTGGCAAGTGCGCAACTTTGGTTTATCGAATATCACAATGATCCACCATTTCAGCCGATTCGCAGTTCGATTGGAGTTGGAACTTTTGCTGATTCAGAGTGGCAAAAATTGGAACTCGAATTTACGCTTTCTTATTTTTACACAGTTGGCGAAATTGAAATCGAAATTTTCCACGAATTGAACAACACGCCACCTCATGAAGATTGGCAAAACGAAGCAACGATTTTGGTAGATGATATCCATTTGGTGGGAAATGGCTATTGGGGCGAGCACAAATTACCCGTGATTTCCGATACTTTGCAAATTGCAGAAAATATCGAATTTACGAGCGTTGAATTATCTATGAAAATCGAACATAGATGGTCGTATGAATTGCAAATGGAATTATTTTCTCCAAACGGAAATTCAATGAAATTATTTGATGGTAATTTGCCAAAAAGTTATCTCGATGCGACGAATGGTGTGAATTATTATCTCGGTGATAATTCTGGTTTGCAATACATTTGGACCGATACAACTGTGCAAAATGGTTTGGATTATTTTTATGCAGTGGCGGCTTATGACCATGGCGATACTCAATTTAATCAATTTCCAGCCGAAACACCGATTGACATTCGCATCGAAAATGGTGACTATGTTTTTTCTGAAAATACGATAATGGCACGCCCGCAACGCCCAGTTGATGGTTTTATCCCGGGTGGAATGAAAGGTGAAATTTCACACGATATTGGTGTTGGAACGGGTGGAGTTTTTATGACGGTTGTTGATTCCACAAGATTAAAAAATGATTCCGAATATGAATTATCATTTTTCGATACGGCAACAGATTCGATTGATAATATTGCCTTTTACACAGAGCCAACTTCATTTAATTTAATCAATTATGCAGAAGATGATACTCTTTGTTGGCGTTGTGAGCCGCCGAGTGGAAAAACACCAATTTTCGACGGATTTTATCTCACAATTCTAAACGAAACGGATGTAAAAGTCAACGCAGATTCCGTCAAATGGCGAGGAAATAGAGAGATTTTTCCACCACTTAGCGTCTTTAATCTTGTGCCTGTCAATCCGCTGGCAAAACTTCCGTCAGATTTTGAAATCGTTTTTTATGATTCGACAGTGCAAACTTCGAGATATTGGTCAAATTGGGCTATTGGAGAATTGGATTCAATTCCAGTTAATTTCCGATTATTTGATAAAATAACAGGCGACGAATATCAAGTTGGTGCAATTTACGAAAACGACAATTTGAATGCGTATTTTTTTGTTCCAGAAATTTCGGAAGAACAGGATACAACTTGGCAAATTAGTTGGTATTTTGAGATTAAAGAAAATAATGATGATTATTTATCCGATTGGGATGGAGGCAATGGTGGCGTGGAATATTGGGTTGGCGATACTTCGTTTGTTGTGAGTTCGCATACCTGGGGATTAGATATTTTAACTGACATTGAAGCGACAGAAATTGGCGATACAGTGTCGCTTGATTTCGCTAAAAGTTCGGATGTTTCTCACCTACGATTTATTGGAAATTTAGAATCAACGAATTTAGGAGAGTCGCTCATTTTGGAAACGGGATTCGGCGAACAATTTGAATTTGAATTTCCAACAGAAATGATAGAAATTGATACAATAATTTCACTTGAAAATTCGGATTCTACAAATTTATCACTTTGTTGGATTCCAAATCAAATCGGAGCAATAACACTTGGTGAAATTCAAATGATTGAATATTTTCCGTATGGCGCGGGCGATACGCTTTTCGTTCCGACAACAAAACCATTTACAAGTGCGGATCAATTTTCATTTCAAACTCAGTCGTCAAGATGGGAACAATGCGAAACAGATTTTACAAATATAAAAGTAGTCCCAAATCCTTGGGTTGTCG
>JADHUZ010000106.1 GCA_016784265.1 Fidelibacterota bacterium | reverse complement strand
ATTTTCACATTGTTTTTGCGTTTTTCGGTGAGCCATTTTTTTAGATTTTCTGCATCTTTTGGTTGTGTTTGCACATTTATTTCTTTCGGAATTAAATCGGATTCCAAATAAAACTGTCCGCAAAATGAGGCGAGAATTTTGGAATCGGATTGCCCCGAAACATCGGGTAAAATCACCGTTTCTCGCGAAAGCAATTTCCCTTGCCGAAGTCGAAACATCGTGATGCAAGCGGACTCACGAGTGTTGAATGTTGAGTGTTGAATGTTGAGTGTTGAATGTTGAGTGTTGAATGTTGAATGTTGAGTGTTGAATGTTGAATGTTGAGTGTTGAATGTTGAGTGTTGAGTGTTGGATATTTCGTATTTTGATGCACCTTTTCCATTCGACATTCGCCGTTCATCACTCGTCGTTCGTGAAAGTGCAATGACATCGCGGTCACGGTTATCCAGTAATTCAACTTGTTGTTTTTTGTAAAAATTCTTCGCCATTTGAATTTGATCACGAAATCGTGCCGCATCTTCAAATCGCAAATTTTCGCTTGCCCGTTTCATCTCGACCTGCAAAAATTGCACGACGGGTTTGGAATCGCCATTCAAAAATTTCCTCAATCGTGTTAGCATTTCTGCATATTCTGCAGGCGAAATCAAATTTTCGCATGGTCCATCGCATTTTTTGATGTGATAATCCAAGCACAATTTCACTTTTTTTTCTGCGAGCATTTCTAGTGTAAATCGCTGGTTGCAACTGCGCACGGTAAACACTTTTTCTACAATTTTCATCATCTCGCGCAAAGCATAAGCATTCGTATATGGACCAAAATATTGCGAGCCGTTTTTTTCGATTTTTCGCGTGATAAAAATTCGCGGAAGCAATTCTTTCGTGATGCAAATGTAGGGAAAAGTCTTGTCATCTTTCATCAAAACATTGTAACGAGGGCGATGTTCTTTGATGAGATTATTTTCCAAAATCAACGCCTCAACTTCGCTATTTGTTACAATAGTTTCGACATCCACAGCGTTTTTTTGAATGGCGATAATTTTCGCCTCACGCCGTTTTCCGCCTTCTCGAAAATACGACCTCACGCGGTCACGGAGATTTTTCGCCTTACCAACATAAATCACCTTGCCGTTTTTGTTGCGATACAAATACACACCCGGCGAAGTGGGAATGTTTTTTGATTTAAGATTTATCAGTTTTTAACCACAGATTTCACGGATTGCACAGATAAAATTTTCATCGAAATGCCGATATTCCTGTAATTTGCTCGCCTAAAATCAGCGTGTGCATGTCGTGAGTGCCTTCGTAAGTAAATACAGATTCGATATTCATCAAGTGCCGCATCACGGGATATTCGTCCAAAATGCCGTTTGCGCCGTGAATTTCGCGAGCCAATTTACAACACTCGCGCGCCATCCAAACATTGTTGCGTTTGCCCATCGAAATATGTGCGAAATTGGATTTTCCTGCATCTTTCATTTGTCCAATTTGTAATGCGAGTAATTGTGCTTTCGTAATTTCCGAGAGCATCCAAACTAACTTTTCCTGCACAATTTGTTTGCTGGCGATGGGTTTGCCAAATTGAATTCGTTCTTTGCTGTATCGTACGGACGATTCATAAACTGCTCGCGCCGCACCGATAACACCCCACGCAATGCCATAGCGCGCCTGCGTCAAACACGAAAGCGGACCTTTCAATCCTTCCACATTTGGTAATAAATTTTCTTCTGGCACAAACACATCGTCAAAAACAAGTTCGCCGGTGATGCTCGCACGCAACGAAAGTTTGCCTGTCATTTCGGGCGCTGAAAATCCCAAAAATCCTTTTTCGACCAAAAATCCACGAATTACGCCATCGTCTGTTTTTGCCCAAACGACTGCAACATCACAAATCGGTGCATTGGTTATCCACATTTTCGCACCGTTCAGAATGTAACCATTATCTGTTTTTTTCGCTCGTGTGATGAGATTTACTGGATCCGAGCCGTAATCAGGTTCAGTGAGTCCGTAGCAACCAATCGCTTCACCTGTGGCAAGTTTTGGCAGCCATTTTTGTTTTTGTTCTTCGCTTCCGAATGAAAAAATCGGAAACATCACAAGCGAACCTTGCACCGAAACCGCCGAGCGCATCGCCGAGTCACCCGCTTCGAGTTCCTGACAAATTAAGCCATACGCGATGTTACTCATCTCCGCACCGCCGTATTTTTCGGGAATGGTTACACCCAAGAATCCGAGTTTGCCGAATTTTTGCATTATTTCCTTCGGGAAAATTCCATCACGAAATTGCTTGCGGATATTTGGCAAAATTTCCTTCTCGGTAAATTGTTGCGCTGTTTTTTGAACGAGTTTTTCCTCGCTCGTGAGATGGTCGATAATTTGTAAAAAGTCAGTCATAATTATTTGATGATTTTAAGATTTAATGATTGAAATATTTTCAATCTACGAAATCTGTGCAATCTGTGGTTATTTTTCCTCCAATAATTCGATTAAAACGCCGTGTGTGCTTTTTGGGTGCAAAAATGCGATTTTATCACCTTCAGCACCAAGTCGTGGTTCCTCGTCAATCAGTCGAATTCCATTTTGCCGGCATCGTTCGAGTGCATCGTTCAAATCTTCCACTTCGAGGCAAATGTGATGAATTCCTTCACCGCGTTTTTCCAGAAATTTTGCAATAGGTGAAGTTTCGTCTGTCGGCTCCATCCATTCGATTGTCGTGTCGCCCAACCGAAACATATCGGCGATGAGTTTCTGGTCGCCAACTTTGTGTGTCGCATCAGATTCCAGCCCAAAAACCGACGAAAGCATCTCACGAACCGGCTCCAATGATTTCGCCGCGATGGCAATGTGGTTTATTTTTTTGACAATGCTCATTCTTCATCTTCCATGGAATAGTAAAATTCCTTATCACGCAAAACCGGAAACATATCGGTGAGCAATTTTCCGTCAACGCCGACATTATCAAAAGGATGTTCAGCAATGTGAATGACAGGAATCCATTCGGGCTCGCCGAGTTCGTGTGCAAAACTTCTGGAAAGTTCGGCTACGACTGCTTGTTTTTGCTTGCGTGTGATTTTGGGAATGTAAAGCAACATATGCAAATACGGGAATTCTGGATTTAATTTTCCACCCGCTGCCGTTTGTCCATGTTCATATTCGTAAAATCTGATTGCGAAAATTTCCCTATCAAATCCTGTTGCACGATGAAACGCTTCCGTCAATTCTTCCGCCAATCTCGATTTTTGCAACCGACTGACCTTCGGCATTGAAATTTCTAAACAAGGCATAATTAGAATGATGAATAATGAAAGTCGGACAATAAACAGCGACTTTGCGGCTTTGCGTGAGTCAATTTTGTCATTTTATTTTTCCTGAATTTTAACCGCTGTGCCGTAAGCGAGCAATTCTGCTGAGCCTTGCATCACGGTCGAGGTCGAAAACCGCACACAAACGATTGCATTCGCACCAAGTGATTCAGCATTGTCAATCATTCTGTCAATCGCCTGCTCTCGACTTTCTGCGAGCAATTTCGTGTATTCGAAAATTTCACCTCCGACGAGTGTGCGCAGCCCTGCCAAAATATCCTTCCCTACATGGCGTGCACGAATTGTGTTCCCACGAACAATGCCAAATGTTTCAACAATCTTTTTATCTTCAAATTTATCTTGCGTTGTAATTAACATTTTATTTCTCCTTTTTTAACCACAGATTACACAGATTATATTTAAATCACTGCACATTGCTTACAAATCCACATTTTTGTCGTAATAATCGTCTTCCGCGCTACCGATTCTATCCAACAAAACGCGTATGAAAAGCAAACCTATTGCAATAATCACCGCCAATCCAATCAAGCCAAATGGAAACGCGACAACCAATCCGAACAACACGGCGAGCGCCCAGCCAATTGCGACAATTCCTAAAATAATGTATGCTGTTTTTTCCATTATTCGCCTTTGAAATCGGGCTTGCGTTTCTCTGCAAATGCCGTTGTTCCTTCTTTCATATCGTGTGAATTAAAGATAAATCCAAACTCACTCGCCTCATAATTCAATGCTTCGTCAAGTGTCAACTCCAATCCGTGGTGCATCGCATCAAGCGACAATTTTACAGCAAGCGGACTGTTTTTTGCGATTTGTTTTGCCATTGTTTCGCAAGTTTCGAGCAGATTTTTCTGCGGAACAACAGAGTTTACAAGCCCGATTTTTTCGGCATAATTTGCATCTACGATTTTGCCTGTAACGATGAGTTCGGTGGCGATTCCGCGCCCGACCAATCTCGGCAAGCGTTGGGTTCCACCGAATCCAGGAATCAAACCAAGTCCAACTTCCGGCTGACCGAATTTCGCATTTTCGGATGCGATGCGAATATGGCAAGCAAGCACCAATTCACAACCGCCACCGAGTGCAAATCCATTCACAGCCACGATGACCGGTTTATTAAATCCCTCGATGAGTTTCGTCAAATTCTGCCCGATCTTCGCAAAATATCGCGCTTCTGTTGGGTCCATTTTTGCCATCGCTTTGACATCAGCCCCAGCGACAAATGCTTTTTCACCAGCGCCGGTCAAAATCACAGCACGAAGCGAATTGTCTCGGCGTAATTTACGCAAACAATTTGTCAACTCGCTAATCACCTCTCTGTTCAAGGCGTTCAAAGCATCAGGACGATTGATTGTTACAATCGCCGTCTCGTTTTTTATTTCACATAAAATCGGTGAATAATCCATTTAATTCTCCTTCCAGAATCGTTTTGTTAATAAAACTATAACCGTTAAAATTTCGAGTCGTCCAAACATCATCGCAAAACTCAAAATCCATTTTCCGCTTGCAGGAACCCAAGCGTAATTTTCCGTTGGTCCAACATCTCCCAAACCAGGGCCAATATTACAAAGACACGCTGTCGCGGAACCGAGTGCCGTCTCAAAATCCATTCCAACCGCCGCCATTGCGATGACGACTGCAACATAAACTACCATGAATTGCAGAAAAAACCCTACAGTATTTTGCAATGTTTTCATCGGAATTGTCTGCTTGCCAATTTGCACAGGAATTACCGCAGTTGGATGATACAATCGGCGTACTTCACGCGCTCCATATTTTAAAAGTGTCATGATGCGAATGTTTTTCAATCCGCCGCCCGTCGAACCACCCATTCCACCGAAAAACATCAGTACAAACAATAACATTCTCGACAGCCAAGTCCACAATTCATAATCATAACTTCCGTAACCAGTCGTTGTCAAAAGCGCAATAACTTGAAATGAAACATGGCGAAAAGCCAATTCAACCGTTTCAAATAATTTGTAATTTTGTGCCACAATAATAAGCATAACAAACACAATTACACCAATGAAAAAATGCAATTCCCTGTCTTTGAAATAGGTTTTCCAATTGCCTTTTAAAAAGCGATAATGCAGAGCAAAATTGATGCCA
>JADHUZ010000105.1 GCA_016784265.1 Fidelibacterota bacterium | reverse complement strand
ATTGTTACGGCAATCCCAGAGATGGAATTCCATTGTAGCGGAGATTGTTTGACAAGTTTTTCCGTCATCGGTGCGAGATTTTCCGCATGTCCGCGCGGAGCATATTTTGATTCAAAAATGACAACTTCGCCACAATCTAATATCGCGCAGCCACACCAATTTGTCGCATAATCGAGTGCTAAAATTTTCATTTTTCGAGCCAATCAATTTGTATTTTTCGGCGATTCATATTTTGAGAATCAATAGAAAATTGCACTTGCCAATGTGGCGGCAACGGATTACACAGTCGTTCTGCCCATTCGATTATGACAATACAATTTTTTTTATTCATCAGATCATAAATTCCCCTGATTTTTTCCGAATCTTTTTTTTCTAACCGGTATGTGTCCACATGAAAAAGCACCACAGATCCTTCGTAAGCATTGATGATTGTGAAAGTTGGACTGGAAATTTGATCTTCACAACCGAACGCCCGGCAAATGCCACGTGTAAATGCAGTTTTTCCAGAACCAAGTTCCCCGATTAGTGCGATAATGTGACCGGATTGCAAGTCTTTGGCAAAACGTTTACCAGATTGGATAGTTTCGTTTTCGCTTTTAGAAAAGATAGTCAACTTAGGATTTTCCAGTCAAAATTGCAATTGGCAAAACCATTTCATCCAGCGAAATTCCGCCGTGTTGGAATGTGTTTTTCAACATTCGTTCGTATTTATGAAAATTGTTCGGATAAAGAAAAAAAGCACTGGATTTCGCCAAAAGAAAATTTTCGTTCATGTTTTTTACTGGCAATCGATATTTTGCGGGGTCATTTATCCTCATTGCATTTTTCCCAGTCGAACTGATATTGCGCCCGTGTTTATATCTGATTCCTGCACTTGTTTCGCGGTCGCCGAGCACTTTTTCACCGCGTTGAACTTTGATAGAGCCGTGATCGCTTGTGATGATTACGGTAAAACCGTTCTGCGTAGATTTTTGAATGAGTTTGTAGATCCAACTGCCCTCAAACCAAGTCCGAATCATGGAACGATAGGCAGATTCATCCGGCACCATTTCCTGAACAATTTTGGATTCCGAGCGTGTGTGAGTAACAAAATCCACAAAATTGACAACTACTGAAATCAATTTTTCGTGCTGGATAGAGCCAAAATTATTCAGTAGTCTTTCTCCTTCGGTGGGTTGAAGCGGCTTGAAATATTTGGGCTTCACACCGAGATTCCATTGCTTTACTTGTAATTCAAGCAGTTCTTTTTCGAATTGATTTAAACCGCTTTCATTCCCGGAATCATCTTGATAATATTGTGGATACCGTTGCAGTATCTCCGCAGGAAAGAGGCCTGAAAATATAGCATTTCTGGAATATGGTGTCGCGGTTGGGAGAATTGAAATATGTGTGCTTTTCTTGAGCGAATAATCTTCATAAAATATCGGTTCAAGCGTGAGCCACTGGTCCAAGCGCATACAATCTACCACGACAAACAGCACTTTTTCACCGCCTTGTAAAATCGGTTTGATGGCACTTGATGCAACTCTCGGAGAAAGAATAATAGAATCGTCATCGAGCCAATTGATATATTCATTTTCGACAGTTCTCGCAAATTCACGGTTGGCTGTTTCGCGTTGATCTGCTAACATTTCCTCGAACCCCAAATCCGGATGTTTATCCAATTCAATTTGCCATTGCGATAATTGTTCGTGAGTCTTAATCCATTCGTCGAGAGATAACGCTTCAATGAGTCGCATGGAAAGGAGGTTGAATCCTTCCAAATAACGAGATCTGATTTTCTTTTTTACTATATCGGAATGATCTAAGATTTTTTTGCAAACCATTAATATTTGACTTGGATTTACAGGTTTTGTCAGATAATCACTAATATGCCCACCGATGGCATCTTCCATCAGGCTTTCTTCCTCGCTTTTTGTGACCATCACGACTGGCGTTCCGGGGTAGATTTTTTTGATTTCCTCAAGCGTTTCCAGTCCATCTATTCCGTCCATCATTTCGTCGAGTAGCACGAGATCAAAATCTTTTTTCCGAATTTCTTCCAAAGCTGCCTCGCCGGAATGGACAGGCACGACGTGATATCCTTTTTGATCTAAAAATCGGATATGCGGCTCTAGCAAGTCAATTTCATCATCTGCCCATAGAATCTGTGGTTTTCGTTCTATATTCATGGTCGGTAATTTATGAAATAATTTCTATCAAATTAGTGATTAGTTATTGGGTCGCTCATCTTAGGAAACGTCGTTCTTGCCGGCTGGATTATTTAAATTATTTTATGACTAAATGGCTGCGGGATATAGGTTGCAGACGAAAGTTGATAAAATCTATGTATTTTTGCTTAAATTTGTGGAAAAAACAATCTGTGTAATTCGTGTAATCTGTGGTTAAATTTCGGTGGTTGCAAATGGGGGTAAAACGATGAAAAAAGTCACAATAAAAACGATTCAGCGCATGAAACAGTCCGAAGAAAAAATTTCGGCACTGACAGCGTATGATTTTTTAACAGCAAAGATTTTAGACCGCGCTGGTGTAGATTTGATTTTGGTTGGCGATTCTGTTGGAATGGTTTTTTACGGTTATGAAAACACGATTCCCGTTACGATGGATGAGATGGTATATCACACAAAAGCCGTGAGTCGTGGTGTTGAACGAGCGTTTTTGGTTGGCGATTTGCCGTTTATGAGTTATCAAATCAGCGAAATCGACGCAATGAAAAATGCTGGACGATTGCTCAAAGAAGGTGGCGCGGAAGCGGTGAAACTCGAAGGTGGCGAAATTGTGGCTGATACGGTTTGGCAAATGACGCAATCAGGCATTCCTGTGATGGGGCATCTCGGACTCACACCGCAATCGGTGCATCAATTTGGTGGATTCAAAACGCAAGCAAAATCCAAACAAGCGGCAGATATTCTCGAAGAAGATGCGCTGATTTTACAAGATGCAGGATGTTTTGCAATAGTTTTGGAAAAAATCCCGGCAACACTTGCGAAAAAGGTTTCTGAATCACTTGAAATTCCGACAATTGGCATTGGCGCGGGTGTCGGTTGCGACGGACAAATTTTAGTTACAAACGATATGCTCGGCATGGTGGATGACTTGAAGCCGAAGTTTGTGCGCGAATATGCGAACTTATCAAAAGATATCGAAAAAGCCGTAAAATCTTATGGCAATGATGTAAAAAACGGTAAATTCCCGAGTGAAAAACAATCCTTTTGAATTTTCTTCCGTCATAAATGAAAATAATTAAACATATCCAATCTATGCAGCGATTCGTCAATGAACTTTCCCGAAATGGAAAAACAATCGGATTTGTGCCGACGATGGGCGCATTGCACGAAGGGCATCTTTCGCTAATTGACGAAGCAAAAAAACACGCAGATTTTGTGATAATGTCCATTTTTGTGAATCCGACACAGTTTGATAAAAAAGATGATTTGAAGAAATATCCACGCGATTTTGAAGCCGATGAAAAACTGGCAAAATCTCGCGGCGTGGATTGCATTTTTTATCCGACGGCAGAGGAAATGTATCCGAAAAAATCGTGGACTTCTGTGTCTGTTTCCGAAATTACGAACACGCTGTGTGGGACGACTCGCGCGGGGCATTTTGACGGAGTCGTGCTGGTTGTCGCGAAACTTTTCAATATCGCGAAACCGCATTTTGCGGTGTTCGGACAAAAAGATGCCCAGCAAGTTGCGGTGATTAAGCAAATGGTTGCAGATTTAAATTTTGATGTAAAAATTATCACTGCGAAGATTGTCCGTGAAGCAGATGGATTAGCAATGAGTTCGCGGAATTTAAGGCTCTCAAAAGAAAATCGTGAGCGAGCGTTAGCGTTGCATCGTGGATTGCAAGCAACAAAATTTGCATTTGAAAATGGTGAAAGAAATGTTGAAAACCTGATAGATATTTCTCGAAAAATTATCGAAACGGGACAGATTCAAATTGATTATTTAGAAATTGTGGATGTGGAAAGTTTTCAGAAAATAGAAAGGATTGAAAAAAAAGCACTCATTGCAGTTGCCGCGTTTTTGGGCGATGTGCGATTGATTGACAATGAAATTTTGGATATTTCTTAAAATTAGTGAATCAAATCGGCGATGGATTTGCCGATTGCGAGCGATGCCGTTGCCGCTGGCGATGGTGCATTCAAAATGTGAATTTGATTTTCTACTTGAACAATCGCAAAATCATCCAGCAATTGTCCGTCTTTGCTAATCGCCTGTGCCCGCACGCCGGATTCAAATTCTGCGATGTGATTAGTCGTGATGGCTGGAACCATTTTTTGGGCGGCTTTGACAAATGCTTTTTTTGAAAAAGAACGAAGGATTTCGCCGCTTGCAAATTTTCCGATTTGTTTAATCAATTTCCAGAATGCTGGCGTAGTCAAAATTTCTGCTAAATCCGTTGGTTGAATATCCATTTTCCGATAACCTTCGCGAGCGAGCGCCAAAACAGCAGAAGGTCCGATTGAAACTTCGCCAGCGATATTTTTTGTGAAATGCACACCCAAAAACGGCATCGAAGGATTGGGGACAGGATAAATCAATGTGTTGACTAATTTTTCTCCTTCCTGATTGAGTCTAAAATATTCCCCTCGAAATGGAATAATTTGGATTTCTGTTTGAACGCTCGCCATTCGTGCGATGCGATCGGAGTAAAGTCCGCTGGCATTAATCAAAAAATTTGCGGTTATTTCCTCATTGCTGGAGCGTAGAATAAACCGTTTGTGTTCGCATTTGATTTCGGTGACTCGAAATCCGGTTTGGATTTTCCCGCCGTTTTTCTCGATAATTTCAGCAAGTTTTTGACTAACTTTTGTGTAATCCACAACACCGGTTTCTGGCACCAAAAGTGCTTGAATTCCAGCTGTATTTTGCTCAATTTCTCGGAGTTGGTCTTTTTGTATGATTTCCAGACCTTGAAGATTATTCTGCTTTCCGTTTTCGTATAATTTTTGGAGATTCGGTAATTCTTCATGTTTTGTTGCAACGATAACTTTTCCGCATTTTTTGAATGGAATTTCGTTGATTTTGCAAAATTTTTCGAGTAGAAAAATCCCCGCTCGACAAGTTTTCGCTTTTTTGGAATTTGGTTTGTAATAAATCCCAGAATGGATGACACCGCTGTTGTGTCCCGTTTGATGTTGCGCAATTTGAGGTTCTTTTTCGAGGATGGTGATGGATTTTTGAGGAAATTTATTTTGAATGTTCCAAGCCGTCGAAAGCCCGATAATCCCGCCACCAATTATTGCTATGTCATAATTCACATTTGAATTGCGGAAAGCACTCACTTAATTTTAATAGTGAAACCCACTTCCTCCGATAAATTCGCGCAAAATTGATGTTTCTGGCACGGCTGTTTCTTCCAGTTGTTCAAAAAAGGATAAAAACACAGACAGTCGTTCTGCTCTCATTTTGACTGGGCTATTTTCAGACACAGATTCGAGCAAAGGTTTGGCGTATTTTGCGAGTACTGGTAATTCATACACCAGAGCCGTGTTGAACATAT
>JADHUZ010000104.1 GCA_016784265.1 Fidelibacterota bacterium | reverse complement strand
ATATGTTTTTCCATCGCTTAAAGTTACCTCAATTTCCGAAGAATTTTCGACCACATGAGCATTCGTGTAAACGATACCTTCTGCGTTGACGATAATGCCTGATCCTAAACTTTTCACACTGCGCTGTGCCATGCGATCAGGAAACAAAAGATTCCACAACGGATCTTGAAATGGAGAGTTTAGATATCGGTGAGTCTTTGTAACATTCACACCAACAACTGCTGGGTTCACATGTTCAATCGCTCGGGAAATTGCCGTCTTACGAGACTCCGCCAACATTGCAGAATACAGATAAAATCCGCTCATTATTACAAATACAATTAGATATTTTACAATTCGATTATTCATTTCGAGTGCTAAATTTACGAGGTTTTGAATAATTTTTGAAAAGATTTCTCTTTTTGCTGATATTTTGGGGAGGGGTGAATCGGACAAATTTATTCAACTTGCCCGATCTTCTCCCACAGGGTTTGACCCCAACCAACTTCGTCAGTTGAGGACACAATAAAATGGGTTTTGAATGATTTGCTTGGCGCAGATGACAGGAGGGATTTCATCTGCACCAAGCCAGCATCACTAACATCTCCACTAGTGACCGCCATTTGACCACAACACCAAGGAGAGCGTGCATCAATCAATTCTTTCATATAAATTTTCTACATTTCAAAGTATTTTACAAATTCCATTTTTGTTATTTTACAATTTCGTCTTAAATTACCTGCTCAGTTTCAGACCTTCGTTACGGTTTTTGGGAATCTAGAAGAGGATTTTGTCGTTTGGGGTACGACACCCTGTTCTATCCCTTGTAAAACTAGGAGGCTCTGGGGGCAGGAAACATCGCCTTGGGGAGGGCGACTCCTGCCCCGTTCTTTTTTGAACTTTCAATTCGATATTTTTGAATCCAAGATTCAATTTTACGCTTCCGAGTTGCATCATTCTTGATCCCACAATTTCTCTCCACATCGTTTACAAAAGCGCGCAAATGGATCGTCAAATTCCATTCCACATTGGGCACATTCTTTCTGCATCGAAGAACCACAACGAGAACAATACGGCAAGCCCCCTCGAACAGGACTGAAATACCCGCATTTTAGACAGATTTGATATGTTTTATCGGAAAACTCCATAATCCACGTCCAATATGTACTGTTCCAATCTTGCAGGATTTTTGTGAATTTTAAGGTGAAATCCTTTTATCTTGTTGTATTTGCTGAGGTTACGGGGTGGTAATATTTTTTAAGTGTACGCTTTTCGCTGATTTTGCACGATTTTTTGTATTTTTCTAACTTCTTCGACGCGTTTTTGCTCAACAAAATATGCCATCAAAGATTCAGAAAATGAATTATCGTTGGAAAACTTTTCGAGTAGATGTGTCAGAAATTCTTCATCATCTTCGTGCTCTTTGTAAATTGAAACAAGTGCACCCACAATTTTGCAAAATCTTTGATGAAAATATTCTCGCAACGGATCGATCCAAGCACGATCAAAACCTTGCGCAAATCTGCCATTATAAATCCGATAACAAAGGTCAAGATGAACCGTGGCAGAGTCATACAAGCCATTAGAATAATCGCGCAAGCCATTTTCGGATGAAATTTGAAAACGTTGAATATCGAGATGCAAATTATCTAAATCCCAATTAAATTCAAGTGTGCCATCTGTTCTTAGAATTAATTTTTGGTTATCAGAAATTCGATTTATCCTCGAAATCGCGGAATATAGTGATTTCTTTGACCGCTCAAAGTGTTCCGGATCTGGATTAATAACATCATGAATTAGTGAATTTGCTGAAATTTTCGATTTTGTCGCCCATCCTTTTGTTATCAAATATAACAAAACGAGCATGGAAAATTTATAGCCCCAATCTTTTTTCGATAATCGTTTGTTTCCCACAAAAATTGCGTGAGAGCCAAATAAATTAATGATTAGCGGATTATTATTTCCAAATTGCATCTCAGGCAAATGTGCCAAAGAAATATCCCAAAATGAAAGGCTTTCATTGATTATTGACCGTTGCTCATCATCCTGCGCCAATCGATCTATGACCGATTGAGACAATCCGCAATCTTTTTGAAGCGCAATAGTCCAATTTTCTATGAGTCGGAAAAATGGCGATTTTACTCCGTAATATGACGATATTTCCACATTCTTATCTACATGACAAATTGATTTTATCGCTTGATGCAAAAAACGATATCGCTCATTATTTTTGTGTTTTGAATGCTCATTTTCAGCGAGCCAACGATAGATGTGATAATAGTCAAATAAGTGATTGCCACAAAAAGATTCTTCCAATCGCCGCAATTTTATTTTTCCATTCCTCTCGTTGCCACACAAAAATTCATATAAAATTGTGATAACTTTAAAATGCATCATCTCATCGCTTGGTTGAGATTTTGCCCACTGCTCCAGTAATTTTTCAAGTTCTGCAACCAATCCCTGTCGCACAAAATGCAAACCAATGCAATAAAAACAATGGTGAAGAAATTTTTTCAAATTATATTCCGTGAAATATTCTACTGCTTCCTCGATATAAGAATTTGCTTTCTCACCGTCTTTCTGATAAATACACGGAACTAATCCCATTTTTGCCAACATAGCAGTTGCCTGCATTTTTAGGTTTTCTGCCTGATGCATCGCTTCGGTAAATATTTTTTCCGCTTTTGAACAATCTTCAATATTCAAATACCATCTGCCCAATTGTATCTTTGCATTGAGATCTACAGTCGGATTTTGACCGAGCATTTCCCTCAATTTTCGGAATGTATTTTCGGCAAGCGGCAAATATCCGATGCTCACATAATAAGAACCCAAAAGATGCACAAATGTAACAATTTCCGTCGTTTCACCGCGCGATTCCATCATTTCAATTACACGTTTCGCCATCGAAATAGCACGAGAAAAATTATCCATCGATCCATAAGTGATTGTTTTTATCTTGAACGCGTTCAATTCGGATAGAATATTGTAATCTTTTTTCGCATATTCGATAGCAAAATCGCCAAATTCGATTGCTTTTTTGTAATCCCCTTGATGATGATAATGCAATTGAAGACAAGTTAAAAACACAGAAATTCGCGTATTATCATGGAGTTTTTTTGCAATTTCTAACCCATCCAGATTCCATTTTTCTGTGTCAATTTCCAATGGAAATCTGGAATCAATCGAACTCAATAATTCGTAATATTCCATTTTTGTCTGTTCGGATTTTTCCGAATTTTGTTTCAGACAATCCAAGACGTTTGAAAGTTTATCGTTGTCCCGTTTGTAAGCCAATGTAAAAGCATAGGTTAACATCAGTTTCCATCTGGCTTCATCGGTGAGATTGGCGAAATCGAGAGCGATTGTAAGATATTTCACGGCATTTTCGTAATCACTTCTTTTTCGATAAATCCGACCAATGTAGCACAACACTTCCCATCGATTTTTGAAATTTCTTTCCGACGCACCGAGTAAAATTTTCAGCGCACTATCCATTCTGCCAATCCGAAAATAATTTTTTCCAACTTGCAGTGAATATTCTGTATTTTTTCCCTCAGGATCTAAAATTTGATAAAGACGATTTGCCGAAAAAAACAGACCTTGTTGCATCAATTCCTTGATGTGTTCCAATAAAATTTCTTCATGTTCGTGCGAGAGATTGGATAATTTTTGAATATGGAAAGATTTTTCCGATGTTGTCAGTTTTATCTTAGAACTTAGAAATAACTCGTGCGTTTTTTCCACATTTTCGATATTCCTAAATATCAGTTCTTGCACCATCGGGTGAACGAAAAAGAAAAAACCGTCCCTTTCCATGAGCCATCGATTTTGAATTAACCATTTCAATTCATCTGCTACAATTTTTCGATCCAATTTAGTCAGGCTGAAAATTTCGTTTGCTGACAGAGATTTTGATGCACAGGAAAGGATATTAAGAATTGCAAGGCTGTTTTCATGCAATGGTTCAAGCGAATATCGAACAGATAGCGCATCCAAAAGAGATTGCGGAAATGGTGTATTTTTTAGTAAATCGAGCGGTGCAACATAGCCCGAACTGACGATACCTTTTTCAATCAAATATTCGAGAATCAACGCAACGAAATATGGTTTTCTGTCTGTCAGTGAATCTAGCCAAATCACAATATCTTCGTTGTCCGCACTCCAATCATCCGCAAAAAGCATATCCAAATACTGCTTGAATTCGCTTGTGGAAAACTCGCCAATTTGAATTGCAGAATCACTTTCAAATCCATGCCTACCAGATAATATTGCCGCAATTCTGCTTCCTGTAAAAAAAATATCGAACACTTTTCTGACTTGTTCGATTGCATCTTGCGAAAGCAAGTGGGCATCATCAATTTGGATGATGAAAATATCTTTTCGCGAATCTTGCAACTGAATCAATAATTCTCGAATGATGCGAATGACATTTCCTTCATTTTGAGATTCTTTCTCAGAAATTGTCGGAATGATGGAAGCAAATCCGTTTTGTTTTGCAAAATTTGACAATGCATCCAACAAGGAAAATGAGGAAATTCCCTGCAACCGAATTATCTGAGAGAAGATGCCATTTTCTGCAAAATACTTTTCTGTTTGATTCAGGATTGTTGTCTTGCCAGTGCCGCCCTCACCGACAATTTCTATACAAATAGCATGGAAATCGGTTAAGCAATCAGACAATGAACCAAGAATATTTTCGAGAATCTGCTCTCTTTGAACGTGGCTCGCACTTTGAAGCATTCTATCGTTTACAATTAAGTTTTCTTGATTCATTTCCATGATTTCGTATCGGTAAAGTTAGTCATAAGCAATATTAAAAGTTCAACGATATTTTGGAAATTTAAATAATTCTGATAAAAAAAGGGCGCAGAATCGAAATCCTACGCCCTTAATTACTTTACAACTTAGTGTCTAAATCGCTGAACGAATTACCTCATCAAAACCATTTTTTTGACTTGATGAAATGCGGCAGTTTGCAATTCATAAAAATAAATGCCACTTGCCACCGATTGATTCAGGCTATTCAATCCATTCCATTTAACTTCGTGATAACCTGCGCTCAAGTTATCGTTCAACAATTCTGCTACTTCCCTGCCCTGCAAATCGTAGATTACGATTCTTGCTTGCGCATCTTCCGGCAAGGCAAACTGAATTGCAGTCGAAGGATTAAACGGATTTGGATAGTTTTGCGCTAACGCATAATCGTCCGGCAGATTCACAGCATTGATACTAGCAAAAGCAGTTCCAAGTCCGTCAAATGCCGGCACATCCGTTGCTTCTGCCCATTCATTTAACCAAACAATCTGCATGGTTTCATATTCGCTGTTTTCGCTGGAATCCCAAACTTTGAGCGAAATTGGATTGCCTTCCGCGAAACCATTGTTTTCGCCATCATCCTGTGATGCGGTAACCCAGAAATTGCCCGCTTCAATTTCTCCGCTTATGATACTCGAACCAACACAGCGTTCACCATCGAACAATGCAATCTCATCACCATTTTCCAGCGCAAGTCCGTTGACAGTGGCTTCGGTGATCATAATCGTCATCGGATT
>JADHUZ010000103.1 GCA_016784265.1 Fidelibacterota bacterium | reverse complement strand
TATTTCGCATCACCGCGATTGTAGTAATCTTCAGCAATTTTTTGTTGCGTGCATCCAGACACTAACAGCAAAATTATAGTTGCAATTATTTTTGTTTTCATATTACTATCTCCTTTGTGGTATTGCCACTGTTTATTGACATGCTAATTATCAATTTGTGCCTTTACTACACATTGTAAATTGCTGTAATATTCGGTATCAAATATTCCTCAAATGCTGTTTCAAAATCGTGTTTTGGTTGCCAATTCCAGTCCGTTTTCGCCGCTGAGTCATCGCAATCTTGGGGCCAACTGTCCACAATCGCTTGTCGTTTTTCGCTAATTTCGGTGCCAATTTTTGCATTTGGGAAAAAAGAAAGCGTTTTTTCGCGAAGTTCGGCGGCAGTTGGTGCAAATGCTCGAACATTGTAAACAGATTGTGTCAGGTTTTTTTTCGGTGCACGCATCAAATCGGAAATCGCAGAAATTGCATCAGGCATTGTCATAAATGGAATTTGCGTGTCATCGCGAACGAAGCAATCGTATTTTTCGCCCTTTGCGGCGGCGTGGAGCATTTCGGGTGCAAAATCGGAAGTGCCACCTGTGGGAATCGTCATCGCAGAAATAATTCCCGGGAAGCGAATTGAGCGAAAGTCCACAAAACCGCTTAAATCTTGTGCGGCGAGTCGTTGGTAATTTTTCTCAAAATAACTGCCGAGCAATTCGGAATAAATTTTGTTGCAACCATACATTGTTTCCGGTGTGCAGAATTGATTTTCCAAAATTGCGGCGGCGGATTTTTTTGTTTCCAGATTTGGTAAACCATAGACAGCGATTGAACTTGGGAAGAAAAATTTGATTGCTTTGCCTTGCGAGCGACCTTGTTCAGCGGCGAGTGTGAGCAGATTCAGTGTCCCGTCAACATTTACATCGTGTGCGGATTGCGGGGAAAATTCAGCACGAGTAGAAAGCAACGCCGCGAGATGATAAATTGCGGAAATTTCATATTCGCCGTTAATCTGTTCCATCAGCGTTTTATCGAGCACATTTCCGATGATGGGTTCCATTACTTTATCAGAAATTGTTGCATCTAAAGTTTGCAAATCCATCGCGATGATGTTCGAGATTCCACTTTTGTTTAGCGCAGAAATCAAGCCGTGTCCCATTTCGCCATTCGCGCCTGTAATTAAAATGATTGGTTTTCGCATAAAAAGCGTCCTTTATTCAGACCGATAAATTTACTCCGAAATAGCGTGTATTTCCAATTTAAACTTATTGTATTTAATGTTTGGATAGAAATGATAATTTATTTTAAATTACTCTGCTTTATTCTAATACAATTTTAAACATTTTGGAGATGGTTTGAATGAAAACCTATACATTAAAAGCGGGTGATTTGGACCCGAAGTGGGTTATGCTTGATGCGGATGGACAAGTTTTAGGTCGATTGGCGAGCCAAGTGGCACAGATTCTGCGTGGGAAACACAAGCCAAATTTTGTTCCTCATTTGGATAACGGCGATTTTGTCGTTATTGTTAATGCGGAAAAGATTCGTCTTACTGGTAAAAAAGCGGAAGCCAAATCTTATTTCCGGCATACTGGCTATCCGGGCGGTGTGAAATTTACATCTTTCAGGGAAATGATAGAAAAGCACCCGGATCGCGTTATTCAAAAGGCTGTAAAAGGGATGCTTCCTCATAATTCGTTGGGCGCAAAAATGCTGAAGAAACTAAAAGTTTATTCTGGAACAGATCATCCTCATAAAGCGCAACAGCCAGAATCAATCAAATTATAAATCGGAGAAGTTGAGAGTAAATGATAAAATCAGATTATACATTGGCAACAGGGCGCAGGAAAGCTGCTGTGGCACAAGTTCGGGTGAAGCCCGGAAAAGGCAAATTTTTGATCAATCAAAGAAAAGCCAGAGAATATCTAATGAGAGACTCGCTGATGAATGTGGTTACGCAACCGTTGGCTTTGTTGGATGTCGTTAAAAAATACGATATTAATGTCAAAGTAAAAGGCGGCGGTCAATCGGGTCAGGCGGGTGCTATCCGCTTGGGAGTTTCAAGAGCGTTGGATAAAATTAATTCCGACTTTCATCTTGAACTAAAACAGGCGGGCTTTTTGACCCGAGATGCACGTGTGGTTGAGCGTAAAAAATACGGTCGCCCCGGTGCCAGAAAACGTTTTCAATTTTCTAAAAGGTAAATTATATGTCAGAAATTACGATACAAAGTCTACTAGCAAGTGGTGCTCATTTTGGGCATATGCGGAGGAAATGGAATCCTCGAATGAAACCATTTATTTTTTCCGAAAAAAATGGTGTTCATGTAATCGATTTGGAACAGACAATCGCGCGGCTTGATACGGCGTTGAAAATGGTTCGGGATATTGTTAGTGGTGGTGGGAAAGTATTGTTCTTGTGCACTAAGAAAAATATGCGCACAGCGGTGATGCAAGCGGCTGAAGAATGCGGTTCATATTTTATTGTTGAACGGTGGCTCGGTGGCGCATTGACCAATTTTAATACTATTCGCCAATCAATCAATCGACTCAAAGAACTTGACAAAGAAAGTCTGAAATATACGATCACAAAAAAAGAACGAATCATGCGTGAATGTGAACGTGAAAAATTGCACAAATTGCACAGCGGAATCATCGAAATGCGTCGGCTTCCTGATGTTATTATTGTTGCGGATATCGAGTTTAATGATATCGCTGTCAACGAAGCAAAAACGCTGGGCATTCCGGTTGTCGGGATTGTTGATACAAATACTGATCCGACTGTAATTGATTATCCAATTCCAGCAAACGATGATTCGATTCGGACTGTACAATTGATTATGAATTCGTTTAGCCAAATGATTCAACAATCTGCAAAAGGGCAATAATTTTTTAATAGTTTTGATAGGGGATAAAAAACAGTGAATATTTCTGCAAAAGAAGTAAAGAGCCTGCGAGATGCAACGGGCGCTGGTATGATGGATTGCAAAAAAGCATTAATCGAAATGGAAGGTGATTTGGACAAAGCAGTCGATCATCTTCGCAAACAAGGTATAGCCAAAGCGTCAAAACGCACGGGCAGATCAACCAACGAAGGCTTGATTTATTCTTATGTGCATAATCCGGAGGGGAGACAGCCGGATGGACACCACTTTGGACGAATTGGTGTGTTGCTCGAAGTTAATTGCGAGACGGACTTTGTCGCAAAAACGGAAGATTATCGGAGTTTTTGCAAGAACATTTCTGTTCACATTGTTGGAATGAATCCGCTTTTTGTTTCCAGAGAAAAAGTCGCCTCTGATTTTATCGAAAAAGAAAAAGAGATTTACAGAGCGCAAATGGAAAACGAAAAGAAACCTGCGAATATTATAGAACGGATTATTGAAGGCAAGATAAATAAATATCTCCAAGAAACGTGCCTGCTGGAACAAGCATTCATTAAAGATCCTGACAAGACAGTCGAAGATGTCGTGAAAGAAATGATGGCAAAAACTGGTGAGAATGTGCAAATCAGTCGTTTTATTCGGTTCCAATTAGGTGAAGGCGCTGACTCAGAAGAATAGATGTCTTCGGATTCCAGTCCTGGTCGAATAATACTAAAACTCAGCGGTGAGTTTCTTGCCGGTGATGCGAAGATTGGAATTGATCCAAAGCGATTGTCTCGCATTTGCGGTGAAATTGCCGAAGTAAAAAATATTCAAATTGGAATTGTGATTGGCGGTGGAAATATTTTTCGTGGACTTTCTGCCTCTCAGACAATCGGATTTGATCGCGTAAACGCCGATTATATGGGCATGCTGGCAACGATGATTAACGCGATTGCCCTCCACACGGAATTTTCGTCTCAAAATGTAAAATCCAAAATTTATTCGGCTCTTTCAATGCCGAAGATTGCCGTGCCTTTTCATAGAGACAGTGCATTGGCTGATTTGGAGCAAAACCAAATTCTCATTTTCGCTGGTGGCACTGGGAATCCTTTCTTTTCGACAGATACTTGCGCGGCACTTCGCGCGGCGGAAATTCAAGCAGATTGTCTTTACAAGGGAACGCAAGTTGATGGTGTCTATGACAAAGATCCTAAAAAATTTACCGATGCGACGAAATTCGACAAATTAACATTTTCCGATGCGATTGCTCATCAACTTCGAGTGATGGATTTGACAGCGTTGACAATGTGTCAGGATAATCAAATTCCCATTCAAGTATTTAATATTTCTAAACGCGGAAATTTCAAAAAGGCGCTTGCCGATAAAACTTTTGGAACAACCATTCAAAGGAGATAGAACATGGTCAAAGAAATTATTACCACAGCCAAAGATCACATGCAAAAAAGCATTGCTCACACGAATCGTGAATTTGCATCATTGCGAACTGGTCGGGCTTCGACTGAACTTTTAAAACACATCACAGTGGATTATTACGGTGTGGCGACACCGCTTGAACAGGTTGCCAAAGTAACAGTGCCGGAAGCCCGTTTACTTGTTGTTCAGCCGTGGGAAAAGCGGATTATTTCTGATATCGAAAAGGCAATTTTAGAAGCGAATTTAGGACTGAATCCGACGAATAATGGCGAAATTATCCGTGTGCCGATTCCAGAGTTGACATCGGAGCGGAGGGGAGAACTAGCCAAGTTGGCACATAAAATGGCTGAGGAAGGACGAATCGCTATTCGTAATGTTAGGAAAGATGCGAATAATAAAATTAAAGCGATAGAAAAAAATCGCGATATCAGCCAAGATGAGGCTTCTGTCGCTTACGATGATATGCAGAATTTGACGAATGATTCTATTAAAAAAATTGACGATTTGATAAAAGAAAAAGAAAAATCAATCTTAGAAGATTAAGTTGATTAACAACCAAATAGAATAACACAAAAATGGCAAAAAAGGAAGACATTGCCTACATGAAATTGGCGATTGATCTTGCGTTAAAAGGCGCAGGAAAAGTCTCGCCAAATCCGATGGTCGGTGCTGTTCTGGTTCGCAATCAAGAAATTATTGGCACCGGATTTCATCAAAAATTTGGGGAAGCGCATGCGGAAGTGAATGCAATCGGCGATAGCGATGTTTCCGGTGCGACGATTTATGTAACGCTCGAGCCTTGTAATTATTTTGGCAAAACTCCACCGTGCACGGATTTAATTTTAGAAAATAAGATACGTCGCGTCGTTGTTGGGTCGATTGATCCAAATCCTCGAATATGTGGAAAAAGCATTGAAAAATTGAGATCGAACGGCGTTCAGGTCGATTTTGGCGTGTTGCAAGAATTGACTGACGATTTGAATCGATTTTATAATTATTGGGCTGAAACGCGTTTGCCTTTTGTAACTGTCAAATTAGCACTCTCCAAAGATGGATTTTATGCGAAAGATGATGGCTCTTCCCAATGGATTTCTTGTGGTGAATCTCGCAAAGATGTCCACAAAATGCGAGCAAAATTTGATGCGGTGATGGTCGGAACGAATACAATCATCGCGGATAATCCGGATCTGACTGTGCGCAATGTTGACGGAAGAAATCCAAACAGAATTGTCATAGATCGTGATGGCAGAATATTGCCGAGCCAAAATGTATTTTTAGATAACGGCGCGCGAGTTTTTTATTTTACAACAAAATCTATTGTTGATT
>JADHUZ010000102.1 GCA_016784265.1 Fidelibacterota bacterium | reverse complement strand
AGATGGAGCGAATTGTCATCGCGACAGAAAGAGAATCTATTATTGCCATTTCCAATTCGTAATCTGAGCGTTCCTCAAATTCGGAAGCAAACAAATTCGGCTTTACAGGATGCCCACCCTCATAAGTCGCAAGCGGAGAAATTTCATTCAATTTTTTCATCAAATCTTTAGTTGAGAGAGGCGGTCTTTTTTTGACGCTTTCTTTTTCGCGATATGCACGTTTTTCTTTGATAAATCGGCGAACATTTTCTCCGTTAATTTCAAATTGATGTTTATCTAAAATTTGTTCTGTAACCGTGTTTTCTCTGTCAATAACTTGCTCGCGATACACTTGAGCCAAAATTTGAGTTAACATCTCTTTGGTTTCCTCAAAAGAAGGAATGTCGAGGGCTTTTTTCTCCGTCAGCATAACGAGATGAACCGCATTTTTTGTAAAAACAGGAACAGATATCTCCCCGACAGCCAAAAACGGAACAACCGATAAAAACTCAGGCATCATTCTGTTCCATTCTACAAAACCTTCATCTCCGAACTCACCACTCGAAGGGCTTTCGGAATATTGAGAGACCATCGCAGAAAAATCTTGTTTTCCAGAGCGAATTTTTTCCAAAATTTTCTCCGCGCGATCTAATGTTTGTTGCTTGGTTCGAGAGTTATCAAAGCCCCGATTTTTCAGCACAATTTGAGAAATACGATAAGACCATTTCGATTGGTCGTATGCGCCATATAGCAGAGTATCCGTGATAACAAAGTTTATAATTTTTTGGCGATAGAGATCGTTGATTGAAAGAGCCCTCCGCTTTATCGAAACAGAATTTGACACATCGCGGCTTTTATTAAGCCCCTTTGCGTAAGCATCTTGGATGATGACAGATTGCTCGACGAAAGATTCTACTCGCGAACGGACAAAACTTTCTGGTTTATTCTCAATGCCGACAGCAAACTTACTGTCGAGAAATTCATCTACGGTAAAAATTTTATCGCCAATCTGCGCTACGGCATCTGGCGGCAAGTTGTTGTTGCAACCGGTAAAAAATGAGAGCGCAACAAAAAAGAAAACAATGTTTATTTTCATATAAAAACCTTTCAAAAGAGACCCTAAATTTACACATTTTTACGAATATTAAACGAGAGATTTAAAAAATCGCACAATCCAGTTCAGGCGATTTTGAGATGGCAAAACAACACGGATTTTATCAGGTTTTTTTGGAGAAAACCGCACAACCCGCTGATGTTTTTTCATTAGTTTGCTCAAAAAAGATTCTAGCCTTTCACCATCGAAAGAAAACGAAAGCGCTTGTTCGCGAATCAAAAGTTTTTTGACAAAACAAGAGCGAGCAACAAGCGAGATTTCTTTTAGGAGCAACAAGCGTTTCATCTCTTGCGGAATATTTTTCCCAAATCGATCGAGAATGGAACGCCGGAACATTTCAATTGCGCCCTTGTCCTCGATACTGGAAAGATCCCGATACACACAGAAACGCGTTTCATCATCTTCAATATAATTTTCAGGAATTCGCAAATCTTTATCGTATTGCACAGTCGGTAGTTCGCGCGAAGCCGCTTTTTTGGAAGAAGATCCAGACGAAAGATTTTCAATCGCCTCATTTAGAATTTTATTGTACAGAGCGAAGCCGACGCGTGCAATATTTCCGCTTTGGCGCGTTCCGAAAAGGTCGCCCGCGCCACGAACAGCCAAATCCATTTTTGCAATCGCAAATCCGTCACCCAACCCGGAAAAACTTTGCAAAGACCGAAGGCGATCCGACGAATTTTTTGGCAAACGGGCTCGAGCAGGAATAAGCATATAAACATATGCCTGACGGTTGCCGCGACCGACTCGCCCGCGCAATTGATATAGTTGAGCAAGTCCCAACAAATCCGCCCTGTCAATAATCATTGTGTTGGCGTTTGGGATATCCAACCCGGATTCTACGATAAGCGTTGATACAAGGCAGTCAATTTCATTACGTAAAAAGCGCAAAAACACCCTGTCAATGTCTGCGCTTTTCATTCTGCCGTGTATCACGCCAATCTTTATTTTTGGCAAAAGCGACCGCAACTTTTGAGCCAACCTATCAATAGTTTCAATTCTATTGTGAACATAAAAAACTCGTCCCCCGCGCGAAATTTCATGTTCGATCGAGCGCTGAATTCGCGAATCATTTTGAGGAAGAACCTCAGTAATAACAGGCACTCTTTCGCGTGGCGGTGTTTCCATCAGCGAAAATCCTCGCGCGCCAAGCAACGAGAGGTGCAGGCTTCGCGGTATTGGTGTTGCCGACATTGACAATACATCCACCGCTGGAAAAATCTCTTTTAGCCTTTCTTTTGTTTTAACGCCCAATCTATGTTCTTCATCAATAACGAGCAAGCCGAGATTTTTGAAAACAACGTGTTTCGATAGTATTTTTAGCGTTCCGATAACAATATCAATTTTCGACAAAGCAATATCTCTGACAATTTGCTTTACCTCTTTTGGGGTCTGAAATCGAGTCAAAACAGCCACACGAAACGAATATTTTTCCAAGCGCGCACGAAATGTTAAAAAATGTTGCTCCGCCAAAATGGTTGTTGGACAAAGCACCGCCGCCTGCTTTCCGTTTAATACTGCGAGCGCTGCTGCGCGCAAGGCAATCTCTGTTTTTCCAAATCCAACATCGCCGACGACCAGACGCTCCATCGGTTTTGGTTTTTGCATATCAGCGAATACGTCACGTATGGCTTTGGTTTGATCGTCTGTTTCGGTGTGCGGGAAATCTGTTTTTATTCGCTCTAACAGGTCGTCTTCCAAAACAAAAGGAAAACCAGCAAAATCCGCCCGCTTAGCGTATAAATCAACATACTGCGCTAAAAATTGTTCAACAGAGCGCCGCACTTTTGCCCTTGTGCCAATCCATGATTTATTGGAAAGCGATGAAATTTTTGGTGGCACCTCTGTCGCCGCAGCATATTTTTGAACCTTGTGAAATTTTTCTACGGACACATAAACATTTTCGTTGTTTTTATATTCGATTTTAAGCATATCTACCAACGAGCCGCGCGCCTTGATGGTTTGTAATCCCAAAAAACGCCCAACACCATAATCCTCATGGACAACAAAATCGCCCTCAACCAAGGGCGCTGTTGCTGGTTTTGGCGATGGCTGATGAACAAGACTGTTTTTTTCCTGTCTGTTTTGGTGAACAAAACCGTCCGAAACAATAACGGAATCGCCGATGGCAAATGCCATGTTTTCCGGAAGAGCGACTTGTATCCACACGACAACGGCTTGCTTGTTAAATTTTGACACAAGTTGGTTTACACGGTCTTCTCTGTTGGCAAAGCAAAAAACACGACGTTGTTGTTTGATTGGGCCGTCGCGCAACCCGTTGTTTTTATTTGGGTTGCAAAGCGATAAATCCAAAAAACCGCTTGGAATTTGTTTTAAAAGTGGGACGTTTTTTTCTTTTTCGGGATTTAGGGGTGAAATCTCAACGGAGTCAGATTCGGAAAAAGAGGTCTGATCGTTCGCCGAAAACTTTCTCAACGAAACAATGCGATCGTATTCAAATTCTATGCGCACTGGTTGAGGTTGAGACGGTGGAAAAAGATCAATAATTGCACCTCGGAGAGCAAAATCACCAGCGCTGCTGACCTTGTTTGCTCGACTGTATCCAGATTCTTCTAAGAGAAAAATAATTTGCTCGTAAGATAAATTGCAATTTAGAGAGATTGTTGTTTCGGAGTGCGCAAAAAGCAATGGAGAAGGTTCGTTTAGGCGCGCATCAGAAACAATCCAAATTTGAGGAACCTTGTTTGAAGCGGCGTGAAAAGCCATTTCTTCCAGGCGGTCAAACACCGTAAAAAAAGAAGATTGTCCAGAGGTTTCTTTCGGAAAGAAAAGAATGTTTTTTGTGAAAACAGAAACAAGAAACTCATACAAGGAGAGCCCGTCGTCATCGTTTTGGACGCGCACCAAGAAGGGTTTTTTCTCGCAACGAAAATGTGAGGACAAAAATAGCCACAGCAATGAAATAGGAAACGAACAAGAACCGCCATGTTTTTTTATGGAAGAAACAAAAGAGAAATATTCTTCGGTGCCGCCACACCAGTCGAGAAACTCTGAAATAGTCCACGTTTCACGTGAAACCATTTATCCGGTAAATCGCTTTAGATATACGGAAAGAATTTGAATTGCAGCCGGGGTTATGCCGGCAATGCGGCTTGCTTGGCCGAGAGTTCGCGGCTTAAATGCCCGCAATTTTTCAACAACCTCATTGGAAAGAGACGGTAGTCGTTGCGTATAAAAATTCGCTGGAATTTCAAGGGTTTCGAGTTTTGATGCTCTCGCGATTTCCTCGTTTTGACGATCAATATATCCTTTGTATTTCACCTCTGTTTCGATGGAAAAAATATTGTTCACACCATCACAATCAAACCCGACAATCTTGAGCAAATTAAGCAATGACACATTTGGCCTTGTCGCAAGATTTAACACGGGCGTTTTTTGTGAAATCAAAGACGAATTGATGCTTGCCAGATATGGGTTCGCCTGAATTGGAAGAATTTTGATGTGTTGTAAATCTCCATAGAGATTTTTTTTGTCCGCAATGGATTTGTTAACAGCACGAATGTGTGTTTTCTGCAAAAGCCCAATTTCCAGCGCCTTTGGCAACATTCGTTCATGTGCGTTGTCTGCTCGGAGAATTAGTCGGTGTTCCGCCCGCGATGTAAACATGCGATACGGCTCTTTGTGCTCTCTCGTAACAAGATCGTCAACAAGAACGCCAATGTATGCCTCTGAGCGTAAAAACGAAATTGGCGGCTGGTTTGCACACTGTCTTGCGGCGTTGACTCCGGCAATTAAGCCCTGAGCAGCAGCCTCTTCGTAGCCAGACGTGCCGTTGATTTGTCCGGCAAAGTACAAACCTTTGATATTTTTTGTTTCTAGGGAATCAAATAATTGTTCAGGCGGAAAGAAATCGTATTCAACCGCATAGCCCGGCTGAGCCATCTCTGCTTGTTCGAGCCCGGGAATTGTATGGAGAGCGCGTCGCTGAATTTGCTCTGGCAGGCTGGAGGAAAACCCATTCAAATACATAAGCGGGTCATCAATTCCCTCTGGCTCAAGAAAGAGAAAGTGTGAGTCGTGATGCGAAAACCTTGCAATTTTGTCTTCGATTGATGGGCAGTATCGTGGTCCAGCGCCCTTGATCCTTCCAAGAAAAAGAGGCGATTCTTGAAAGCCAGATCTTAGAATTTCATGTGTTCGTGCGCTTGTTCTGGTAACAAAACAAGGAATGTTCGGAGGATTAAAGTTTTTTGTTCGAATAGAAAACGGAGTGGCGTTTTTATCGCCGTAGTTTGGTGTTGTTTTGTCGAAATTAACGGATGCTTTCAAAATTCTTGGTGGCGTTCCCGTTTTTAATCTTGCTGAATAAAAACCAAGCGATTGAATTGCACCGGATAAGGTTTGCGCAGAACACTCTCCCGCTCTCCCGCCAACAATTTCGTTCATCCCCGTGAACATTTTCCCGCTCAAAAACGTTCCCGCGGCGACAACAACGCAACGGCAAGCAACCTCACCAAGACCTCGAATTGAGACGCCGGAAACACAAGACTTTAAGGTGAGT
>JADHUZ010000101.1 GCA_016784265.1 Fidelibacterota bacterium | reverse complement strand
ACTAAATCTACACTTAATCCAGCCACTTCGCTAACTCGAATTCCTGTGCTGTACAACAATTCCAGCATTGCCATATCACGCAAATGCAAAAAATCATCTGTGGAAACACGCTGACGGAATAATCTTTCCATCTGTGATTTGGATAAAAATTTCGGCAATTTTTTCTCGAGTTTGGGATTTTCAATTTCCGAAAACGGGTTACGATCAATCCAGCCATTTTGTCGCACAAAAGAAAAAAATGAGCGCAACGAACTTAATTTTTGAGCAATCGTGCGATGTCTGTTGCCTTTTTCAATGAAATAACCAAAAAAATGTCGAACGGCAAGTTTATCAATTTGAGATAATAAAGTATCTGGGATTTGAGTGTAACTAACGATAAATTCACTAAATTGGTTCAAATTTCTTGTATAACTTCGAGCGGTGTGCGGACTGAAATTCTTCGTCGAAACGATATTGTCCAAGTAATTTTGGATGGCGAATTTCAAGGTTATTTCACGCACAATAAATCGCTTCCGATTTTGCGATCCAATGCTCAAAATAATCCGGTAACGGTGCGTTGATTTCCATTTTTTCTTCGGTTTCAGGATGAGTAAAAATAAGCCGGCTCGCATGAAGAGCTATCTTGTTGTCTTGCATCATTTTCCGATAATCATTCTGCGCCGGTTGAATCAGACAGTTACAATGTTTTTTGCCGCCGTTGTAAGTTTCATCTCCGAAAATTGGTAAATTCAAATATTTCAAATGAACGCGGATTTGGTGCGTTCTGCCGGTTTTTGGAAAAGCATGAATCAACGTCAAATGCCCCAATCGTTTTTCTACACGAAATTTTGTGATTGAGTTTTTTCCGGCAGAAGACACATTGAATTTTTTCCTGTCTTTCCCATCTCGAGCAATGGCTTGCTCTACGGTTGTTTCTTCCCATTCAGGATCGCCCCAAACCAATGCGATGTATTGTTTTTCGATTTTTCTTTCGGAAAATAGTGCCGCCATTGCCGCATGAATTCGATCATTTTTAGCCACAATCAGCAAGCCGCTTGTTTGTTTGTCCAGGCGGTGGACAATTCCAGGTTTGATATTTTCCGAATCACCGGATAGCGGCACATCCAAGCCCAACAACGCATTTACCAATGTGCCACTCCAATTTCCGCTTGCAGGATGCACAACCATTCCGCTGGGCTTGTTCACAACAAGCAAAAAATCGTCTTCATACGCTATGTGAATTGGGATATCTTCTGCGTTTAGCGTAAAATTATCCTCTTCGGGAAGAAGAATTTCAATGCTCGCTCCAGCTGGGAACTTCTGATTTGATTTGATTTGTGTTCCATCGAAAGTTATAAGCGATTTCTCGATCATATTTTGAATCTTTGACCGTGAAAAACGATTAAGATTCTGAGAAATGACTTTATCAATTCGGCTTTCTTGTTCCGACGGCTGAATTGTTAACGTAATTTTCTTCACTCTTGAATATCCTTTTTTCGCCGAATTTCACGCTCCAATATGTACGACGAAATGAGGAAGAAAACAATTCCTATTGTAATCGCAGCATCAGAAATATTAAAAATCCACCAACGATTTGAAAAATAATTTGGGATACCAACATCAATAAAATCCGTTACTTCACCACGAAATATACGATCAACGAGGTTGCCAAATGCACCACCAACAATTAATGCAATCCCATAAGGTTGTAAATTCTTTTCGTTTCGAATTGAGAACAAATACGCAACTGCAAAACCAGTTAACACGACAGATAGGATCGTGATGATATACATGTGACGGATACTAATTCCAAATGCCATCCCGGAATTTTCAACATACGTTATTTGTAGAAAATTTCCCAGAACCTGAAACGATTCGTGCAAAACCATCATTTTTCGCACAATAATCTTTGATATCTGGTCCAGAGCAAAAACAATTCCACTGACGGCAAATACCTTGATTAATCTATTCAATTTTATTCAGTGAGAAACGATAGATTTACAAGAAAAACAATGTTGTGTGTGCGGGACAGATTCCAATCTACCTTCTTCAATATCCTCACCACAAACCATGCAAGTGCCATACGACTCAGTTTCAACGCGCTTTAACGCTTCGAGAATGTGTCTCAAATACTTATTCTCACGCGCAAGCCAAAGATACGCCTTCTCACGCTCCGAAGCATCTGTTCCGACATCAGCCATGTGGAATGAATAAGCAGAACTCCCCTCCCTATTTGAATCATCAATCGTTTCTTCCAATTGCATCAATTCTTCTACGAGATCTTCTCGGATCTTCAGAAGAATTTTTTTATATTTCTCTCTTTTAACTTTGTCCACTTTCTCTCCCCCTAAATTCTAGAGATACCAATTTTAACCGCATTTCCATCGATTGAAAACTCTTTTTCCATCTCATTTTCAATCGATTTATCTGAAACGGATTCTGCCAGCACTTCTTGCCGGAGATATTCGTTCCATTTCTCGATTGCACCGCTCAAAAATTCTTCGGCTTCAAACGACACAATAATTTTATCTTGCACTTCAAAACCTGCATCTTTGCGCATATTTTGAATATGGCGAATCAATTCTCGAATTGCCCCTTCTTCAAGTAATTCATCTGTCAATTCAGTGTGCAAAATTACGATAATATTATGATCTTCCGCCGCCGATAATCCTTCAGGCATATTTTTCACAATTTCGAGTTCTTCAGCGGTTAATTCGATTGTCTCACCTTCAATTTCAAAAGTCAAAACGCCATCTTTTTTGAATTTCGCAGCAAAATCACTTCCATCTTCTGTGTCGAGTTTTTCCTTGATTTTCGGTGTCAATTTGCCAAATTTCTTCCCTGCCGTTTGAAAATTTAATTTGACTGCGTATTGAATCACATCATCGGCTTCTTCCAAAAAATTCACCGATTTTATGTTCAATTCTTCCAAAATTTGTGGCAAATATGAATCCAATCGCACCGATTCGAATGAATCTGAAAACACGACATCAAGTGTTTGTAATGGTTGTCGGATTTTGATATTCACAGCATTTCGTGCCGCTCTACCCAACTCAACGATATGAATAACTCGCTCAATTTCTTCGACGATTTTGCGGTCAATTTGCGATTCATCTACTTTTGGAAAATCTGTCAAATGGATGCTTTTTTTCGAGTCATCGAACGAACGCACCAAATTTTGATACATTGATTCAGTCATAAAAGGAATCACTGGCGCAAGCACTTGAATCGTCGAAACAAGCACTTCGTAAAGTGTCGAAAATGCGGCGAATTTATCACCATCGTTTTCGCTTTTCCAAAATCTACGACGCGAACGACGAACATACCAATTCGACAAATCACGAATAAAATGATCTGCGGCGCGCGTGATTTTTGGTGGGTCAAACGATTCATAGCCCACTTCTGCATCTTGAATGAAAATCTGCATTCTGCTCAAAATCCAGCGATCCAGTAGCGCTCGTTTTTCGACTGGAACTGTGTTTTTATTCGGGTCATATTTGTCCAATTCAGCATAAGTTACAAAAAACGAATAAGTGTTCCAGAGCGTCAAAAGTCCACGCCGAACATCATTCGCATGTTTTTCACCAAAAAGCAAATTGGCTGTCGGATTATTTTCCGTGTACATCCAACGCATAACATCCACACCAAATTCTTCGGCGGCATCTTCGAACCAAATTGCATTTCCTGCCGATTTGTGCATATCGTCGCCGTTTTGGTCTTTGACAAGCGCATGTCCGAGAAGCGTTTTGAATGGCGGTTTGTTTTCCATCATCGTGCTCATTGCCAAAAGCGCATAAAACCAATTCCGAAACTGTCCGGGAAAACATTCCGTAATAAATTCTGCGGGAAACCATTTTTCCCAATATTCACGGTCCGTCATGTAATGCATAGTCGAATATGGCACGATTCCCCCATCGAGCCACGGATTGCCAACATCTTCGACACGATTGACTTTTTTACCGCATTTTTCGCACTCGATTTTGATATTATCCACCACTGGACGATGCGGCGAATGTCCTTCAAATTGTTCCCAACCTTCGATTGTGCGTTCTTTCAATTCTTCCTTCGAGCCGATGACCTCAAAATGCCCGCATTCACATTCAAAAATCGGCAACGCCAATCCCCAATAGCGTTTTTTGGAAATCATCCAGTCGGACATGTTTTTCAGCCAATCGAGTTCGCGAGCCATTCCATATTTTGGAATCCAATTAATTTGCTTTGTAATTTCTGCAATTTCTTCGCGCAAACCATCCATCGAAATATACCATTCGTTCACCAGACGAAATACAAGCTCCGAACCGTGTCGCCAGCAAGTTGGGTAACGATGCGTGATTTTTGCTTTTTTGTATCGAATGCCTCGACGGCTCAAATCTTCCAAAATTTCATCACCAACATCCATCACATCTTTTCCGGTAAGCCAATCGAAACCTTCTAAATAGTTCCCAAATTGGTCAATCGGTGCGACAACCGATAAATTTTCTTCCTTGCCAAGTTGGAAATCTTCCTGCCCGCAACCCGGTGCAATATGCACGATTCCCGTGCCATCGCTATCGCTGACTTCATCCCAAAACACAACACGATGTTGGACATCTTGTTGGGCTGGAAAATCAGCAAATGGTGCCGTGTAAGTCAGTCCTTCGAGTTCTGTGCCTTTGAATTTTTCCACAATTTCGTAATCGGATTTTAGGATTGAAAGTAGATTTTCTACTAAAATAAGATATTCGTCGCCTTCTTTGATTTTCACATAATCAAGTTCAGGATTCACAGCGGCGGCGGTGTTTGCCGTCAATGTCCACGGTGTCGTTGTCCAAACCAAAAGCGATGTGTTTTTTTGCTCTTTCAACGGAAACCGCAAATAAACCGAAGTGTGGGTCAATTCTTTGTAGCCTTCGGTGGCAATTTCATGTTCGCTCAGTGCCGCTCCGCAACGAGTGCACCACGGCAAAACATCATAACCTTTGTAAATCAGTCCGCGGTCATTGCATTTTTTTAAAAATTGCCAAATCGTGTAATTATTCTCATCCGACATCGTGAAATATGAATTGTCCCAATCCATCCAATAACCGAGCCGTTTGGATTGCTCCGTTTGAATCGCCGAGTATTTATGCACACGCGATTTGCATTTTTCGACAAATTTCTCGATACCATATTCATCAATATCTGTTTTCGATTTGAAACCGAGTTCTTTTTCAACTTCGACTTCGACCCAAAGTCCTTGACAATCAAAGCCGTTTTGATAGCGTTGATGAAATCCCTGCATTGCTTTATAGCGTTGAAATAAATCTTTCAGCGTTCTGCCCCATGCATGATGCACTCCCATCGGATTGTTTGCCGTGATTGGACCATCCAAAAACGACCAGCGTTTGGATTCGTCCGAATTCTTTTTTCTTAATTCGTTAAAAGTGTCTTCTTTTTTCCAAAGTTCGAGCATTTCGTGTTCGAGTGCGACAAAATCAACTTGTGATGATACTTTTTTCAATACAATTTCCCTGTTAAACTTCTCATATCAAGCTCGGAAAATTACTGCCGTTTTATCAGATAAACAAAATAGAGAATTATGGAATTGAAAATCCACGAAAAATTTTGCTCTCTCTGCGTTGCAAACGAAATAGTAGATTGTCGCCAGATTTCAAATCCTCGACAATTTCTACAAATTCCTTCTTCGTGGAAACGGATTGAGAGTTAATCTCTAAAATTACATCGCCAGTTCGAATATCATTTCTTT
>JADHUZ010000100.1 GCA_016784265.1 Fidelibacterota bacterium | reverse complement strand
GTGGTGGTTAATTTTTATCCGTTTGAAAAAGTCATTGCCAAAAAAAGTGCTACCCACGAAGAAATTGTTGAAAATATTGATATTGGCGGTCCATCAATGATGCGTGCGGCATCGAAAAATTACCGTAGTGTTTGTCCGTTGCCATCGAAAAAATTCTACCAAAAACTGATTCAGCAATTGGATGAATTCGGTGGAACGACGCTTGAATTCCGCCGGCAATGCGCCGCAGAAACTTTTGCGATGACAAGCGAGTATGAGCGAATTATTTATGGCTATTGGTCAAATTTATTGGAGAAACCGCACAAAGAATTGCCAGATAAGTTGGAAATTTCTGTCTCCAAACACGCAGATGTCCGCTATGGAGAAAATCCGCATCAGCAAGCGGCGGTTTATTTGACACCATTTTCTGGCTTTCAAATTAATCAGTTTTGCCAACTCCACGGGAAAGCACTTTCCTACAATAATTATCTGGATTTTTCTGCCGCAGTGGCGTTGATTTTGGAATTTCGCAAGTCAACAATCGCAATTTTGAAGCACACAAATCCCTGCGGTGTTGCGCAAAATCGCGATTTGGTCAAAGCATTTGAAATGGCTCTTGCGTGTGATTCTGTAAGTGCATTTGGTGGAATCGTGAGTTGCAATCGTCAAATCACGTCGGAATTGGCGACGAAATTAAAAACGATGTTTCTCGAGTGTATCGTCGCGCCGTCTTTCACCGATGAAGCGTTGGAAATTTTATCAAAAAAGAAAAACCTCCGATTAATCGAATATCCGCAGAAATCTGTAAAAATCCCGGATTTTGAAATTCGGTCAATTGTAGGTGGTTTACTCGTTCAACAATCTGATGGTGTTTCCAGCGAGGAATTGAATTTCGTGACAGAAGCGACACCGACAGACGACGAGCAACAAGCCTTGCAATTTGCATGGAAAATCGTCAAACATGTTAAATCGAATGCGATTGTCTATGCGCGGGAAAATCAACTGCTTGGTGTCGGCGCCGGACAGATGAGTCGGATTGATTCCGCGCGTTTTGCGGCTGAAAAAGCAAAACTTGCAAAGGTTGATCTCACAGGCGCGGTCATGGCTTCGGATGCGTTTTTCCCATTTCGAGATGGGATTGATGCAGCTCATCAGCACGGGATTACGGCTGTGATTCAACCCGGAGGTTCGATTCGGGATCAGGAAGTAATTGATGCCGCGAACGAACATGGAATGAAAATGGTATTCACTGGGAAGCGCCATTTTAAACACTAATATAAAGGTTTCACGAATATGGATATGAAATGGAATCCGTTAAAAATGTTGACTGCCAATATTGCCATTGATTTGGGCACGGCAAATACGCTAATTTGGGTTAGTGGAAAAGGCATCGTGTTGGATGAACCTTCCGTCGTAACTCGGAATCGACTGACCGGCAAGGTGGTGGCTGTTGGAGCTGCTGCGAAAGCCATGCTCGGAAAAACTCCACAAGAGCTTGAAACTGTGCGACCGTTGAAAGATGGTGTGATTTCGGATTTTGAAATGACCGACCAAATGCTCTATGATTTTATTCGGAAACTGGAAATTTCCAGAATCGCTCGTCCGAGGATGGTGATTTGCGTTCCGAAGGGAATCACGTCTGTTGAACGTCGCGCAGTGAAAGAATCTGCTCTCCGTGCAAACGCCCGCGATGTTTTTCTGATTGATGAGCCTGTCGCTGCGGCAATCGGGCTCGAAATTGATATTGATGAACCAGTTGGCAACATAATTGTCGATATTGGCGGCGGGACAACAGAAATTGCCGTGATTGCACTGAATGGTGTTGTAACGAGCACTTCCATAAAAATTGCCGGCGATGAAATGGACGAAGTGATAGTTTCACATTTTAAACAGCATCACAGTTTATTGATTGGCGGACGAACTGCTGAGCAAATAAAATGTTCTGTCGGTTCGGCGATGCCGATTAACGATCAACAATTTCAAGTCAAAGGAAGAAATCTGATGACTGGAATTCCACAATGTATCGAGGCAAATTCAGCGGAAATTCGAGAAGCGTTGAAACCGGCAATTGATGATATCGTCAAAGCAATTCGTGCAACACTCGATCAAACACCACCAGAACTTGCGAGCGATATTATGGATAGAGGTATTATTCTCACCGGTGGTGGATCGATGCTTCTCGGGCTCGATGAAAGAATTAAAATCGAAACAAATGTGCCAGCCAATGTAGCTGAAGATCCGCTCCGAAGCGTCGTGAAAGGCACAGGCATTGTACTCGAAAATATAGAAAAATACAAATCGGTTTTGTCTTGAACGCTGATTTGATATGATCGGTTATTTTTATCGGTATCGCCAGCATTGGGTGCTGATTGTTTGCGTTGTACTTTCATTGAGTATCATTTCGTCTCAAAATTCAAATTTATCCGTCTGGATTCAGCACAGATTCTCACAAACTTTTTCTTTTGTTCTTCTTCCTTATCAGTGGTTTACTTCGAATCAAGAGTTACAGGAGAAAATCCAACAACTGGAAATTAGCAATATCTTGCTACAAAATGATAATGATCGATTTCAATATCTCGAGGAGGAGAATGAGCGTCTCCGAAATGTTCTATATTTTCAAAATGATGCTCAAATCGAATTAATTCCCGCTTCAATTCTTGGAATTTCTCAATCGCCCATTCAAAGCATGATGCGGATTAAATTGGAAAATCGCATTGGAATTGATGTCGGTCAAGCGGTTATTTCACCTTTCGGAATTGTAGGGAAAATTATACGTTATTCCGATCCTATTGCAGATGTGCAATTGATTAATGATCCATATTTCAAAATTAGTGTCAAATTGGAACATTCTCAAATCAAAGGTATTCTCGAAAACGATCAATTCTGTCAGTTTATTGTTAGAAATATTCCAGCAACTGTTGAAGTTGTTAAAGGAGAACTCATTTTGACATCGGGATATAGTCGGTTGTATCCGGCAGATATTCGAGTTGGCATAGTTACCGATTATCAATTCGATAAAGCCAAACGATTTCAGACTATTTATGTTCAACCGACAACGGATCTTTTGCGATTGGATGACGTATTCGTGCTGGACAGGAATAGGATAAATGGTGAAAAATAAATTTTCGATTCTCAGATTTTTCAGTATTGCTATTATCCTGATAGTGATTCAATCCGGTGTAAATCGTTGGTTGGTAGTAGCAAATACGACCCCCGACATTTTCCTTCTTGTCTTGATTTTGATTGCATTTCGCACTTCAATTATCCATGCAACGCTTGTTGGTTTTGCGCTTGGGTTAATTCAAGATATGATTTCCGGAAGCACCGTTTTGGGCTTATCTGCTTTGGTAAAAACAATCTGTGGCTACGTCATTGGAACGGTAAAAATGAAATATCCTCACCTTACGGCATCGGTTCTATTGCCGATGCAATTTTGTGTAATGTTTTTTCATTTTATTTTTTATTACTGGTTGATTGGTCGGGGAACGACAATTGTCTTCATTGATGTGCTTAATCAATCGTTTATCCACAGTTTGTACACGGGACTTATTTTTATTATGATATATTTTGGATTGTTGAAGCGGATCCGTTTTTTCCATGAATCCTGATTTTCTTCGCTATCGAAAATATGTGTCTTACGGCATTGTTTTTATCGCTTTTTCAATACTGATTTATCGTTTGTTTTTATTGCAAATTTACCATCATTCTCAATTTCGAATCAAAGCGGAATCAAATAGTATCAGAGAAGAATGGCTGGAACCTGCGCGCGGAAAAATATTTGATAGAAACGGTGTAATTCTTGCCGAAAATTATCCATCGTATTCGTTATCAATCGTTCCGTGGGAGGTGAAAAAACATCCTGAAATTTTGCCGATTCTCAGCCAATATTTGTCCACATCACCGGAAAAACTACAATCACAAATGGAGAAAAACTCTCGTGGTTTATTCCGACCATCACGTATTTATAATTTTCTGACTTTCGAGCAGCTATCTTTCATCAGTGAGGAACTTGACAGGTTGAAGGGGCTTTCTGTTGATGCTTCAAGCGTCCGAGAATATCCTTTCGGAAGGGCAACGGCTCATCTACTTGGCTATGTCCGAGAACCGTCGCATGATGAATTCCAAATTCTCGATGATAAACGCTATCAACCAGGTGAAAATGTCGGATCCAGCGGAATTGAGAAAGCATACGAAAATCTGCTCAAAGGTTATCCTGGATTTTCATATCAAAAAGTAGATGCGCTCGGTAAAATTGTCGAAAAAGTTACCCTAAAAAATAGCCGTGCCCCGATTGAAGGTGATTCGTTGATTCTCACGATTGACATTCGACTTCAGATGTTTGGCGATAGTTTGCTTTCAGGGCGTAGCGGATCAATTATCGTGAGCAATGCAAACGATGGCGCTCTACTGTGCTTTGTCAGTCATCCGGGATTCAATCCTGTAATTTTCGGAAAAAACATCACAACAAAAGATTGGAACGAATTGCTGGCAGATTCAACAAAACCACTCTACAACAGGGCGTTACAAGGATTATATCCGCCAGGATCCATTTACAAAATTATCACGGCAATCGCCGCTCTGAAACACGGAATTATTTCACAAAATCACAGTGTATTCTGTCCAGGATTTTACCGACTTGGCAACCGCATTTTTCGGTGTTGGAAGGAAGAAGGTCATGGCAATCTAAAGTTATTGGGTGCGATTGAACAATCCTGCAATGTGTATTTCATGTCGATCATGCGAGAAATGAATGTGGATCAATGGTCGGATGTGGCGCACGCTTTCGGTCTGAGTGAAAAAACAGAAATTGCGCTGTTTGACGAAAAAACTTCCGTTGTTCCCGATAGAGAATTCTTGGATAAAAAATATGGAAAGGGGCGTTGGACTGCGGGGAATCTAACCAATCAGGCAATTGGGCAAGGCGATATTCTGATTACGCCGATCAAATTAAATCAATTTATCGCGACGATTGCTAACTATGGAAAAATAGTAACGCATAAACTTGCACTCCACGAAGCGCCTACGTCGAATCCGATAGAAATGGACATACAAAATTACATCCGTTTGGTTCGGTTGGGAATGTTTAATGTTGTCAATGGCGAGATGGGCACGGCAAAATCCGCTCGAATTCGAAATGGGAAAGTATATGGAAAAACTGGAACGGCTCAGAATCCTCACGGCGAAAATCACGCTTGGTTCGGCGGTTTTGTTGAGTTTGAAGCAGATACATTTGCCGTGAGTGTTTTAGTGGAAAATGGCGGAATGGGTGGAGCGGTTGCCGCACCGATTGCCGGAAAAGTTTTTAGTTTTTTGGGTAAAATGACAAAATGAAAATCAATCTTGCAAAGAAAATTCAAACTGCCGACTGGGTTATTTTTTTAATCGTTGCTGGAATTACAACTATTGGGATCGTTGCACTGTTTGGCAGCGCGATTGGTTCTAATAATTTTCATGCTGTTATTCGGCAATCTATTTGGCTGGGAATCTCAATTTTTGGGATGGTTTTTGTATTTCTTTTGAACAAACGAGTTGTTTTTGAATCTGCGTATTTTTTGTATGTGTTCTTTCTGATTATGCTTGTTTTGGTGTGGATTTTTGGCACTACCGCCGGTGGTTCTCAAAGATGGCTCTATTTATTTGGTTTTTCTCTGCAACCTTCTGAATTTATGAAAATTGCTGTGCTACTTGTTTTAGCCAGATATTTCTCACAAACACAAAAAAGATTTGATCGCTTTCGTGATTTGATTCTGCCGTTTG
>JADHUZ010000099.1 GCA_016784265.1 Fidelibacterota bacterium | reverse complement strand
GGATAAATCTTCGAGCGAGCCATCGTTTTTGCGGTTGTATTGAATGAATACCAAATTCCACAATTCGACAAATCGTCCGCAAACGCCGTTCACTTCACATTTGTGATTTTCTGCAACATCGCAAGCATCAGCACCGCGGTCGTAGTGGATTTCACTGCACGGTCCACACGGCCCAACTTCGCCCATTTCCCAAAAATTGTCTTTCTTGCCAAATCGCAAAATCCGCTCACTCGGAATATCGGTAACTTTCGCCCAAATCTCCGCCGCCTCGTTATCATCAGTAAAAACTGAAGCATAAAGTTTGCTTTTCTCGAGTTTGTAAATTTCCGTAAAAAGTTCCCATGCCCACGAAATTGCCTCTGTTTTGTAGTAATCGCCAAATGACCAATTGCCGAGCATTTCGAAAAATGTATGATGATATGTGTCGCGCCCGACTTCCTCCAAATCGTTGTGTTTTCCGCTCACACGAATACATTTTTGAGAATTGACGACTCGATTCGAACTTGGCTTCCGCTGATTCAAAAATATCTCTTTGAACTGATTCATTCCTGCATTTGTGAAAAGCAAAGTCGGGTCGTCGAATGGCACAACACTCGCACTCGGCACAAATTCGTGTGCTTTTGACTGGAAAAAATCAATAAATTGTTGTCGAATTTCTTTGGAACTTTTCAAACCCTGTCCTTTTTTAATTTAAAATTTGGAAATAACTCAAAAACTAAATGCTGTTTCGATTTGTGTAAATGTGATTGGCTCAAGAATTCCATCGCCATCGGTATCCGAAAATGTTTTCTGAAATTTGTAAAAAAGCGTCACGCCATCGGACACATCAAAACCAATTCGATAGCCCAAAATTGTAGATTCAGATTTAGGTGTAAACCAATCTTCGACATTTGTTTGTTGATAAAACGCTTCCGCTGATTGCATTTTTGGGATTTTGGAGACATTCAATTTTAACGTAGAATAGATACTTTTATCCACGATTTCACCAGCTGTCATATTTTGAAAAGTGGCGCCAAAACTGCCAAAAGTTCCAAAATCAATATTCGCACCTGCCATCCAACCTGCTCTTTTGGGATACTTTTCTGCTGTCAGCATCTCGTCTTTTGTCTGCACAGTATCGCCAAAAACTGTCGCGCGCTCGATATCGTATGTGCGATTGAAAAATTCAGATACAAACTTCGTGGAGAAATTACGATATTCAGTAAATACAGAAACGGGGCCAGAATCTAAACGGATTCCCGGTGCAAATCCAACGGGATGTTCGTATTTCCCCGTTGAGTCGTTATAAAATTGTGAATATGCTGCTAGTTGTGCATAAGTTGTTAATCGCATGTTTCCGCTTTCGTAAATTGGATAGCCAATATCCAGCGCAAAAGCAGAAATGCTGTGCCTGTTTGCATCTGTTATTTGAAATGGATTTTCATCAACATCAACAGAATGATCAAGAGTATCATAAATTCCAATAGAATGCAAAAAATCTTCGTTATCTGTAATTCCATCACCATCGGCATCCTTATCAGTGTCGTCTGGTTCTCCATCGCCATCGCTATCCAAATGAGAATTTGCATCATCAGGAAAACCATCCAATAAATTTGGATATCCATCGCCATCTGAATCTGTCAACCCATCAAACATATTGCCATCTTTCACGACTGATAATCCAATTTCCAGTTTTGATGCGGGATTGATAAATGCGCGCACGCCAAAAAACGATTGTTCCAAATTTGATGAGAAAAATTCCAAACCGCCAAAATCTGTCTTGATTTTTCCAGTCAAACCCATCTGTTTCACGGCTGGATATTTAAGTCCATTTGTGTAATGATTGACTAAAATTCCATAGCCAAGCGTCACATCCTGCAAAAGTCCAGCACGGAAATAATATTTATCATACGGTTTTCCAAACCGAAGATACATTATTTTTTGAGTAAGCGCACCAGCCCCTTCCCAATCGTCAGTCAGGAAATTACCTTCCTCATCAAAATAAAATGCCAAATCCAATCCGATGCCAAATTTCCAGATTGGGATTTCGGGGCGAAACGCTAATTGATTGTAGGTTTTTCCGTCAATTGTGACTGTTCCAACTCCACCGGACATGGAAAATTTTTCGCCTGTCGAATCGGCAACTTGCCCCCAAAGAATTACTGAAAAAAGTAAAATTAAACTGCGCATTTTAGTCTCCTCTATCTGTTTTCGAGAGTGATAAGTTACGAGGGAAATCCTTTGAATTCAAAGGAAACAATCATTGCAAAGTAACTGTTCCGCCTAACATTTCAACCGACAATTTTTTACCGTTTTCATCACGCAAAACAGCATTTTGAAAAGACAAAACTGTCGAGATGGATTCAACAAAAACGATGCTTCCATCTTTTGTTGCAACATCGAGAGGATTTCCAAGTGGATCTGAAAGTGTCGGATTAAGTAACACCAGCGAAATTTCCCCGTTTTCCGGCTGTCCAATTTCATATTGAATCCAAACTATTGTCTGCTCACCAACAGGAATAGTAGCGCCAGTCATACTAAACCCAAGAATGCGAAAACCGTTTGTTATTTCATTGCCGGAAACTGTAAATCCTGACAATTCGGTAGATACGGAAAGTCCAACCATAACATTTGGCTCATCGGAAACATCAAATTGAAAACCGCCCACAATGTCCTGATTTTCGAGAATGATTGCAATTTCCACAGAGTCTGTTCCAAATTCGATCGTTTTTTCTTCTAACAAAAGTTTATTGTTGGTATCCGTTGTTTTTTTGGCAGCATTTTTAGTTCGTAAATATTCTGCGATAACCAATGTATATTCACCGGGCAACAGCGGTTCTGAGAATACGCCTGATATTTTAAAACCATCGGATATTTCATCGCTAGAAATAGAATCGCAAACGACTGAAGACGCGCTCACACCTGCGATTTTATCTGGCTCATCTGACAGGACAATCTCAAAAGATGCGATTTCATCCTCAGAAATTAGATGAATTTCAACGGAAATATTTTCCACATCGGAAATAAATTCCTGATTCGGAACAGATAAAATGTTTTCATTTTGCTTTTCGTGTGTCGATTCGTCATCGCAACTGAAAAACAAAACCATCAAATAAGATAAAATGACGCGTTTGCTCATGCCACATTTTACGAGTTTTTAGCAAAAAAATAAATATTCATTTTTGCAAACTGTTTATTTGACGGAAAGGATGTTTCTTTGTAAATTTTTCTATGGTATTTTGTAGTTTTAATGGAGGGAACGGCTCATGATAGAGCATTCGAAGAACGAAGATCAACAAATCAAGAAGCTAAACGCGCTGTTGAAAATCAGCAATATAATCAACGAAAAAGAACCGCCATCGGTTTTAATTAAAAAAATTAGCGAAGTCGTCGCAGGTTTTTTGGATGCTGATCGAGTATCTTTTTTCTTCCATGATGAAAGAACTGATGAACTTTATACTCATTTTGCATGGGGACTCACAAAGGGCGAGATTTCCGTTCCGAAAGATCTTGGGATTGTGGGCATGGTGTTTTCAAGCAATTCGATTGTTCGCACAAATGCCCCGTACGATCATCCGCATTTTTATTTTCATTCGGATTTGGAAACTGGCTACAAAACTGAAAATTTAATTGCATTGCCTGTCGTGCATAAAAACAAAACCATCGGAGCATTTCAAGCTTTGAACAAGAAAACCGGCAATGAATTCACCGAGGAAGATGAAGATTTTTTAACCGAACTTCTCGAACAAATCAGCGCTTTATTAAATGTGCTGAAGCGTCGAGATGTGGATGAATATCAAACGCACATGCTGAGAGATGCTGTGAGTGGTATCATAAAATGGGCAGATGAATTTCGGCGCAGTCACAAAATCGGCACCTAATCGGCACAAAAAAAGATTAAGAAAAAAGGCGAGATTTTTCTCGCCTTTTTTGTGATTAAAAATTATCTATAAGATCGAGGATTAACCGAACCCCAAAGCCAGAAGGTCCCTTGGGAATGTGAGGCTTTTCTTTGCTGTCCCACGCAACACCAGCAATATCGATATGCGCCCACGGCACATCACTTTCCACAAATTCTTTCAGAAACGCTCCGCCCATAATCGTTCCTGCACCTCGGGAACCGATATTTTTCACGTCGGCAATTTTGCTTTTTGTGTCCTCGCAAAAGTCATCCCAAAGCGGCAGTTCCCAAAGCCTATCTCCGGAATTTTCCCCGCTCTTCAATAATCTTTTTACAAAAGAAGATTCTGTGCCCATAACAGCGGCGGCTTCGTGACCGAGGCAACTGATAACCGCACCTGTCAAAGTAGCAAAATCAACCAAAGCATCGAGATGGAAATTTTTTGTGATATAACTCAATGCATCTGCAAGCACAATCCGACCTTCCGCATCAGTATTCAGCACCTCGATGGTTTTTCCGTTGTACGCTTTAAGAATATCGCCGGGTTTATATGCTTTTCCGCTCGGCATATTTTCTGCAGCACCAATTACAGCAATAACATTTACTTCTGGATTGAGGTGCGCAACTGCATTCATGATTCCCAAAACCGTCGCGGAACCGCACATATCGAATTTCATCTGGTCCATTTTTGCGCCCGGTTTTAATGAAATTCCACCACTATCAAACGTCAAACCTTTTCCGACTAAACCCAACGTTTTAGCCGTTTTTTTCTCAGTTTTGTATTCCATGATGATCATTTTCGCCGTCTCATCAGAGCCTTGTGCCACGCCGGCAATTGCACCCAATCCCATCTTTTTGAAATCTTTTTTATCAATGACGGTAACATTCATCCCACCTAATTTTCCAATTTCTCGCGCTGTTTTCGCAAGATATGTCGGTGTCGCCACATTGCCCGGATGATTTGCTAAATCTCGAGATAATCTGACGGAATCTGCGACGGATATTCCTTTTTCGAGTGCTCGCTTTTGTGCCACATAAATATGTCCTTCAACCAAAATTTCGAGATTTATTTTTAGATCATCATTGTTTTCGCCAGTTTTGTAATCGAGAAATTTATATCCACCGAGACTGAAACCTATCGCCATATTTTCTAAAACAGATTCAATCGGTTTCCGAATCGCTGGTTTTCCGACAATCTCCGCTGTTACATTCTTGATTTTTAGCGCATCTGCTTTCTTCGCGACAATTCCCATCGCTTCACGGAGATTATGCAACGAAAAACCTTTCCTCTTGCCGAGTCCAATCACAAGAATTCGTTGGACTTCAAGTGCATTCGAATACAACAAATGCGATGTATTTCGTTTCGCTTTAAACTCATTTTTTTCAAGCAAATTTGAAATAATGTGTCCGACAATTGAATCCGTTTTTTTCTGCGCAATCGATAATTTCTTATCGTCAAACACGCCGAGCACGAGTAATTCCACATTTTCCAAAGATGTATTTTTTAGATTGATTTTATTTGTTTTCATTGTTTACTCCTCAAAATTCTACCAAAAGCCTAGCACGTAGTTTAATGCGCATTACTTTCAAAAACAAAAGATAAAAATTTTGATTGATTTTTTAGAAGAGACTGTCAAACTGCAAAAAAACTCTTGTATTGTTTTGTCGTTTTACAATATCTTACGCTCACTAAAAATCTGAAAATATAAAAACATTTCCCAAATAAAAACGAGGTGATGTATTGATAATTAATTAGGAGAAATTTATGGAAGTTTTACTCGCTAGAATCCAATTTGCATTAACAATTGGATTTCATTTTCTTTTTCCACCAATTTCTATTGGGCTTGCTTGGATTCTTGTAATCTTCGAGACAAAAGGTTGGCGGAA
>JADHUZ010000098.1 GCA_016784265.1 Fidelibacterota bacterium | reverse complement strand
GTTCTATTTTGAAAATCAAATCCACGTCATCTGTTTGGCAAGTGGTGTTTGTTTTTATCGGTTGCAAGCACGGTCATTGAGCGGAGGCAAGTTGAGGTAGTTTAATATCTTTTCTTTATGTTAAAAGAAAAAAGGGCGAAAAATTTTCCACCCTTTTTATCGTGTGCTTGTATTTTCGATTTTAATTCGCGATTGTTCCAAGATAAAACAAACCAGCTCCAAATGTCACCAGCACTACAGCATGCAAAATCATCGCATGCTTTGGATGGTGCATTGGGCGGTAGTGTTTTTTCTTTTTTTCACACTTGTTCATTTTCCCATGCTTTTCCATCATCATCTCCTGACGAGATTCAGTGAATTCACGAAATCCCGTAACTTGCGTCGGCGTGAGAACGGTTTCGATTTCAGCATGGATTTTTTCCCGATGGGCTTTCATTTCTTCAGACATTTCGCCTCCGTGTCCACGCATTCCATGTCCCCTTTTCCCACCTTTTTTGCATTGCTTCTGTTTTTGCTGACAGTTTTGTGCGTCTTTCTTATCGCAGTCTTTTGCAAAATCCGGTTTGTTTGCTTCCATGATTGCTTGGATTTGCGCAACCTGTTCCGCGCTCAAACCAAGTTCTGTTTCTAGCGTTTCAATCATTTTGTGATGTCCCTGTGCAAATAGATTGACGCTCATTAAAACCATCGCAAATAATGCGATTTTTGTGATTATCTTCATCTTCTTTCCTTTCTTTGTTTTTGGTTATGAAAATCTTCAAATTCTTTTTTTGTAATCGCGCCATCTCCATCGGCATCAAATTTTTCAAAAATTGGCTGTTTGTGGCGCATAAATTGATTCGGTGGTTTGCAAATTTTTCCTTTTTTGCAAAACCGCATTTTTTCATGATGTTGATTCAAACGCTTTATTTGTTCTTCGGAAAGTGTTGGTTCCAAACGGCTTTTTAGTGAATCAAACAACATTTGGATTTCTTCAAAATGCCCGTCTCCAAGTGTGCGAAATTCTTGGTGAAAATCGTCCAAAATATCACGGATTTTCTCTGATTGCTGTTCATCAGCAGGATTTACAATGTGCTCAAATTCTCGAGCAAATCCTGCTTTGTGCCTCATCCCAATTAATCGTTCGTGTTGATGATGCATGAACATTCCGCTTGTTAATACACCCAAAATAACGCCCAAAATGAGCGTGCTCACGACAATAATTATTGATTTGGTTTTGCTTTGCATGAATCATTTCCCCCAATATGCGATATTTTCTATGGTCATTTCCGGCACCCCGATTAAATCTCGAAAACTATCTGCGCCCGAGATGCCAATTTGCCAAACCAAAATGGTAATAATTGCAAAAGCCGCCGCAATCCCAAGCGGACGAAAAACTATTGTCAATGAATTATGCCATGTTTCGTTCTGGATTCTTTGCATGACGCGCTCTTCAAATCCCTCCGAAAAACTCGCGGATTTTGCACAATCCACAAGATTTTGTAAATCGTTTTTCACCATTTCACTCCCATCAACGGTTCGAGAATTATCCTTAATTTATTTTGTCCCCGCGAAAGTCGCGAAAGCACCGTTCCTTCCGGAATTCTCAGAATTTCCGCCGTTTCTTTTACAGAATAGCCATCTAACATTCTGAGAACAACAACCGCCCGAAATTTTGTCTCTAATTTTTGTATCGCTTTCTGCACCATTTCTGTCTTTTCCTGTGTTTCAATTTCGTCTGTTTCCTGTCTAAAATCTTCCTCTTGCACATTGCTCTGAAAAAATTTAAATCGCCGTTTGCGTTTTTTCAATTCAGTCAGCGATAAATTTATCGCGATTTTCACTATAAAATGTTCGCATTTTTCCGGGTCACGAATTTTCCCAAGCGCGCGATAAAATCTTAAAAACACCTCTTGTCCAACATCGTCGGCTTCGGGACAATTACCAAGCATCCCGACAACCGTTGTTGCAACTTTTGTCTCCAGCGCCCGCACTAATTGACGAAACGCAACATGATCGCCATTTTTCGCTGATTCTATCCATTTTGTAAAATTCAAATATTCGCCTTTTCAATAAATAAGACAGTTCAAATGTGAAATTTATTCCCGAAAAATTTAAATTAATAAACGATTTTTAATTCAAAAACAAGATTATCTTCTGTTTTAACTCCAAAAGATGCTTTCCTGAAACTTGGCGGAAGATATTTTTTCGTAGCGTTGTTAGAAAGCGCAAATCCTTCTTTGGGATGCGGAATTGGAAACCATGCCATATCGAGCGTTCCGTTTTTGTTTTCGTCATGATAAACAGCGATACAATAAACGCCCTCGGGAATGTCGGCAAAAGAAAATGCTATTTCGTCTCCAATTGGTAACGTCTTTGCTTTGAATGCGTTTTCAATTGTTGGAAAATCGTCATTTGAATTGTAAAGAACAATGATGGCTTGCCCTATTTGGTTTTCAAAGCCGCTGACTTTGACTGTGATTTCTGCAGTGAAAAGCAACGAAGCGACGACGGTTGAAATAACAAAACGGTATTTCATGCTACATTGAAATATCTTCTTTTTTGACGAATTTTCGCCAAAGTGCCCAGCCATCGGCGTGCTTTAAAAACAAATCAAACAGCAGTTTCGGATACGATTCAAAATATCCTTTTTCTTCCGTAATCGTAAAATGTTGCTTGCCATTTTTCGTTGTTTTCGGCAAGAGCGTTTCCTGCTTGGGTGTGATTTTTGTAATTTGATAGCCTCTGGCGTTGCACAAAGCGGAATCGAGCGTTGCGTCAATTCGGAACCAATCGCCTTCTAAAAATGCGCAAACCAATCCATGAAAATGCAGCGTGCCATTATTCTGAAGATCACGAAATCGCGAGCGCAGAAGTGCATGATCAACAATGGTCTGAAAAGTAAGCGCGGCTGGAATTCCAATCGCACGAAGTAGCGACGCCAGTAGAATAGATTTCTGGTGGCAAAATCCGGCCGTTTTTCCCGAGATTACGGATGCAGACAAATCACGCAGACTGTCAACTTTCGGCGCAAAATCATACGCAATTGTATCTCGCACAAAATTGAATAAAACTGTGGCTTTGGACCAATCACCAGTTTGATTTTTTGTCAATTTTTCTGCCAGCGAACAAATTTTATCATCCTCGTGATCGAAAATTGCATCGTCCTGCAAGCATGCAGTTTTATCAAGATCGGATTTGGGAACGCCAATCAATCCGCGATTGTACTCTTCCAAAATTTGAAAAAGATTGGTTATCATTTATGATTTATGATTTGCAATTTATAATTGATATTCAAAATCCCCATAGAATCGCAAACTTCTAATGTAATTTGTAAACACTTCCGCCGATAAATTCGCGAATCAGAGAATCATCGGGAATGATAGATTCATCTTCAAAGGATTCAATTTGTCCCAACATATCAAAAACACGAACGGCGCGCTTGTATCCATCTTGACGCTTGTAATTATTTTTCCATTGTTCAATCGTGTTCGGGAAATAATCAAACGCGTATTTTTTCAAATATGGAAATTCGTATGGCAGTGCGCCATTCAAAACGATATCCGCGCTGCGGAGGAACGGAATAATATGTTTTTGCTCGCTACGACGGACATAGTGCCAGTGACCGATTGTTTGCTCCGGGTTGTAGCCGCGATACAAATTATCACGAATCATCCGTCGCAACATTCGGATATCCGTCCAACGCACGAATCTTCCGTGATTATTTTTGATTTGCGATATGGGTTCGATATAAACTTTGAATTTTCGATCGTTTGAGATGCTTTGCGTCAGCGGCTCATACAAACCGTGCAATGTGTCAATCAAAATAACTTGATTTGGCTTGACTGACATGGTTTTCGTTTCCGTAGATCGTTTGCCGGTTTTGAAATCATATTGTGGCATTTGGACAGGCTCGCCGTTGACTAATTTTTCCAGATGTTCGTTGATGAGTGGCAAATCCAGCGCTTCGGGCGTTTCAAAATCGTAATCGCCGAATTCATCTTTCGGGTGAATTTCCAAATTGAAAAAATAATGATCGAGATTTAGCAACACCGCATCCACGCCGTGCTGATGCAATCGTTGCGTCAGTTTGGCTGTCGTAGTTGTTTTCCCGGAAGAGGAAGGTCCTGCGATGATAATCAATTTGATTTTTCCTGTTTTGGATAGAATGAGATCCGCGGCGTGTAAAATGCCCTCGTTGTATCGTTTATCTGATTCTCGAACGAGCCACGGCAAGCGTCCTGTGCGGATAATTTGATTTAATTTTTCAAACGATTCACAGCCGTGCTCGAGATTCCATGCGAGCGCTTCCCACATCGTCTGCCATGGAAGCGGTGCGTCTTTTGCGCGTCCAGCGATTCTTTGTTCGCGTTCGCGTCGGCGATAATCTCGATACAAAATATAGGCTTTCGCGGTTTTTGCGTGACCGCGTTCAATTAACACTTTTTCCGTGATTTCTTGAATTTCATCAACGCGTAGTTCGCGATTAGGCGAGAATGTTTCTTCGATGACTTGGAAAATTTCATCTGTAAGGCTTTCGCTGATTGAGCGGTTGTGCCCACCGACAGAAGCCGCCGCACGATAGATTCCCTCGGTGATTTTTTCTCTATCAAACGAAACAATGCTTCCGTTGCGTTTTACAATTTGTCTATTTGCCATCTTGGCGCACCCGATTTGCAGAAATCCGCACAATAACATAGGCGATTAGCGCGAACATAAAAAACACCAAAAGCATCCAAGCGAGTCCAATCAAAGAGCCGATAATCGTGCGATAAATTTCCAGAATCCAGCGATTTAAGTTAAGAACAAGAATTTCAGAGTTTTTCGACGGACTGATGTATTTTTCCAAATCCCAAATCCGAACGCCAGAAGAAATTCCGACAACATAAATTGCAAATTGCAAATATCGAACCCACGCGACGCTGATTGCATCCGAAATAATGCGCGAAAGTATATTTGAAATTGGCACCGAAAAAACTCTCGAAACCACAAATGAAACGAGCAATGCAATTACAAAAGTAACGCACAATAATGTGATAAACATCTTAATTTTCCTCTTTGGTTAGAATTTTTTCTGCTTCAATCTGCCGAAAAATATCGTGCAGAATTTCCACATAAATTTCTTCGGTTTTGCGCCGCTCTGTGTGAAACGGATAAATCGGCAAAAGCAATGCTTCGACCCATTTTGTGGCGGTTGCACTTCTGCTGTAACTTTTAATCAATTTCCCTTCCGAATCAAAAACATCCGCTGTCATCGAAAAATCTTTTGAATAAGCGATTGGGATAAGCGCACCAACGGCGGAGACAATGGATCCCAAAAAATGCTTGGCAAACGACCATTCTTTCCGAATTTCGATTTCGACAGAAAAATCGTGGGTTGCCAGCAGAGAATCTTTGAGTGCCATTCGTTCTGGTTCCGAAATATCCGACGAAAATTCGGTGAACGAAGCGTATTTTTCAAGGTTGGAAAACTCCAGCGTAGCATCTTGCAAAATATCGCCAAATCCGGATAAAATTTGATACTTTTTCTCCAATTTGGGAATCGCATCAAAGCCTTTTGCCTGCCGCAGATGACGCGCTACAAACAGCACACTAACTTTTTCAGCGCCATAATTTTTTCCAGCTTCCGATGAAAATGCGCCCTCGATATCCGATCGGAAAGTGGCGCACCCCGAAAACGCAAATACTAAGATAAGACCGAAAATTACGGTTTGAATCACTTGTTTTTTCATATTACCTCCCGCCAAATTTAACAATTTTAGTGCTACTTTCTCAATATTGTTTTCTAAAATGCAAAAA
>JADHUZ010000097.1 GCA_016784265.1 Fidelibacterota bacterium | reverse complement strand
CCATTTTCCACAGATTTTTGGAGTGAATCGGCTAAAGATTTCTCTTCATCAATCGATAAATTTGCAAGTTGCTCTGTCAAATTTTCGTGGAAATTCAGAATTTTCAACCGTTGCTCCGTGAGCATTTTAATTTCATCAATTGACATTTTTCTCAAAAGATTTGCCTCTTCCGTTTGCTGTTTTGAGCCACGATTCCCGCTACTTGATGACCGTCCCGTGCCGCTCATTCCAGATCCGCTACCACGCTGACCACTCGTTCTGCGATTCCCGCTGACATTTTGAAAATATTCTTTTGCCAATTCATAATCTTGATATTCAGAAAAATAAATTTCAGCGAGATTAAAAAACGCCTCTTTCTCGTAATCAGTATTTTCGTTCTCATCAATGACACGTTCATACCGCGATATAGATTTTTCAATTTCGTTATCGTGCAAATAGATATCGGCGATTTGCAGATGAATTGCCGCCCAAAGATCTTCAAAATCAGAATTTGCCAACATTTCGTTAAACCGATCAATCGCTTTGTCCAGATTTCCTCGTTGCTTTTCAATAATCACTTTTTGGATTCGAACAATTCGTTCTGTAATTTGATCTTGCGTGTGTTTCAACACATTAGAATAATATTCGCTCGCTTGATCCAAATTTCCCTTTTGCATAAAATAATTTGCCAGCCGATATTCAACCTGCGCCGCATCTTGCACATTCGTAGAAATTTCGATTGCGGATAAATAATGCTGAATCATCAAAGAATCTACTTTCTGATTCTCCGCCATTTCTGCCAGCAAAATATATGCTTTTACCTTCGCTTCCGGCTCGATATCTTGTTCGAGAAATTCTGTAATCAAACGCTCAGCCTGCGCAAATTCATCCAATTTCCAAGAACATTGAGCAAGCCACAATGGGCTCTCATTTCCATATTTATTCAAAGAATCTTTTTCTTGCAGCGCAGTCAAAGCATCCACTGATTGCAAATACTCCCTGCGATAATAATAGGATTTCGCCATTAAAAAATAGGCATCTGTAACATACTCGCTATCGGGAAATTTATCAATTAATTTTCTGCATTTTTGAATCGCTTTTTGATAATTTTGCAACTCGACTCCAGATGGCTTTCCGGATAAATTGCTCTGAGTTTCTTTGTATGCTTTTTTGTAATATTGTTGCGCGTTGTAAAATGTATTAAAATACGCACAACCTGAAAATATGATAACCGCTGAAATGATTCCAGCTCTAAAACAGTATGATTTCATCCCGCTAATTTACGATTTTGCCTTCAATAATAACAAGGTCTGGTTGCGATTGTGTTTGGAATGGATGTTCGCCAAAAATTACAAGGTCCGCAACCTTTCCTTTTTCGACGGAACCGAATAAATCATCCACACCCAAAATCCTTGCTGGATATATTGTCAGCATTCTCAGCGCTTCTTCTTGTGGCAATCCATTTGCTATCAAAAAGCCTATATCAATGAACATGTGCCGAAGCGAATATGCAGTTTGATACACATCCGATGGAAAATAAAACGCCTTTTCACGATGTTTTTGCGCCGCATTGACAATCGCAGGAAACCATTTTCCATTTCGCTCATCATCGTGAAACGGACTCACAAGAAATGACGATTCACCAAAATTATTATTATTCAATTCCTCCCAAATCATCACAATCGGATAATCAATCGAGTTTAAAACTTTGCTGCCTATTTTTGAGCTGGAAACAAAATATGGTTTCGAGGTAAGCAATGGACTGATCGAATCAAAACGCTCCAACCAAGATTTTTGAGATTCCTCCAAACTGCCAATCAAACCGAAATATCCGGAAATCAGCGCAAGATAATCTTCCGAAAAATTTGTTGCAACCAACGATGTGCCTTGGGTTTCGATATTCTCCGAAAAAATATTGCAACGCGTAAATCCTAAATCTATCAAAATTCTGAAATCGCTACTAGTTGGGTTGATGTTGTGAAAAGCAATTAATTCCTCTTTTTCAAGCATCCCCAACCCTGAATGCAAGAGAATAAATCCAGGTAAAATAATCTTTCCACTCACATCAATCCACGAAGAATCCCAAGCAGAAGGATCAATCGTTTCAACACGTTCAATAATTCCATTTCGGATTTTAACGACGGAATTTTCAATGGTTTCGCCAGTCATCGTGATGACCGTTCCGCCACTCAAAACAATCAAATCATCGTCCATTGGCTGAGAAAAAGCCACAATCAAAATTGCTCCAAAAAGCAAGAAAGATTTATTCATTTTCATACTCGTATTGCAATTTACCGTTTTTGTAAACCGCTATAATTTGAGATCGCAGGCTCATCGGCGGACCATTGAAAATAACCAAATCAGCAGATTTGCCCGCTTCGATTGAACCTACTCGACGATCAACGCCCAATAAAACGGCGGGTTGAATGCAAAGATATTGTAGCAGTTCGTCTTCGGAAAGTCCATAGCGATGGAGAACTCTCGCGTGTCGCAGAATGTTTGCCGGATTTTTTTCAGCCCATTTACCTGAGATGATGACATTTCCGAATTCTGCTCTGAAATGTTCAGGTAAGTTGATTTCTTCAAAAAATTCATCATCACGAGAAAAAAGATTTTCGGAAAAACAAAACCATGCATTACTGGGAATTTGAATATTAGAAGTCCAATCTGAAATTGAATATGAAATCACAGGTGTAAAATCTGAAATTTTCGTCAGCAGTTGAGTAGAAATCGCATCGCTCCAACGCTTCCATCGAAAAAATACTAATAACGAATCTACATTTTTGATAACTTCCGGAGTAGAAAAACTTTCCGGTGAAATTGAGTAACCAATTAAATGTTCATGCAGAAAAATCTGATTTCCGCGCTCTGTAACCGCGGTTGTAATTCCCCAACGAAAATTACTTTCTCGTCCAATTTTACTTGGAATTACGTTGATAAATCCGGGTGTAATGGAAAATCCGGAACAATTGAAAATCTCTGCATCTTCCGGCACTTGAATGGAATCGCCGAAAGAAAATATCCTTCCTGATTGGATCAGAAGGATTCCACGCTCAATCGGAGAAGCGGAAACTGGAAAGATCTTTGCTCCAACAAGAGCAACGGTTTTTTGTTGCCCAAAAAGGAGCGGAAGCAAAAAACAACCTATCAGTAAATTATTTTTTGCTCCCTTACCCACCATGGAAACGAACTTTTTAACCGTTTAAAATAATTGTAATCAGCGCCATGATATCAAGGATGCTGATTGCACCATCTTCGTTGTAATCAGCCGCCCAAGATTCGTAATCATCCGGCGTTTCGTTTTCCAGAATAAAATTCACAACCAGCAAAATATCCAAAATATTGATGATTTCATCTTGATTGACATCACCAAGCATTCCCTGTTGAGTCTGCTCGAAATAAAATGCACCAATATCACGAATTGTTCCATCTGGATCTAAATCATTTTCATCAAAATATCCAGCATCAATGCAGGGAGAATTTCCGTTCAGATGCAAACCATCAGCATCGAAGAGCGGATTCACATCAATTAAATTTCCATCGCCGAAAGAAATTTCTCCGTATAAATTTGTCGTATTTTCGTAGAATAAATTATTATCCAAATGTGCGGTAGAAACACTGCTACCGTAAAGTTTCACCGCACAACTATTCGTTTGGAAAATATTATTTCTGATGATTGGATTGGCATTTGCACTCATAAAGATTGCGGTGCCGGAACAATCGAAAAAATCGTTATTGTTGATGACCGTGTTGATATTCGCATATCCGCCACCCTGAACTCCATAAGTGATATTTGAGATAATATTCTCGGAAATCCGCACATTTTCAGCATCTAGAGAAAAATAACCAAATGCACCGTTTGCATTCGTTCCACCAATCGTAAATCCAGAAATTGTGCAATTGTCTGCGCCAGTAATGATATTTCCACTAGCGCCGCTAAGAATCGTAGCATCTGCCGCTTCTCCCGAAAGAATAATGCCATCTTTTAAAGTGATACTTTCGACATAATTTCCTGCATGAACGAATACCGTGTAGCCAGATTGAATTTCATCAATTCCTTCTTGGATTGTGTTGAAAGGTTTGTCTAACCAGCCAAATTCCTCACCTGAATAACCGCTGTCAACATGAATCACTTCATCGTAACAAATGGTTGAAAAGTCGGCGGTAAATGATAAATCCGGATTGCCAGCAGAAGCAACTGAAACTGTGTTGGTTCCCAGCGCTTCGCTTCCCGGCAACGTATTTGTAACAACAGAAATTTCAGCACTTCCAAAATTTTCCACCGTAATTGTCGCACCGTTTCCGTAATTCACGTCATCAACAAATAACGAACTGCTCCATCCTTCAGGCAAATCAGAAGCGAGCGTTATTGTGTAATCGTCGGAGTTTTGACCTACATTAGATAATGTAGATGCGATAATAGAAGTTTCCCCAGCAGGAATCATTTCGTAATCGTTTTCATAATCGTAAAGGAAATAATAATTCGGTCCGATGTAAATGAAATCTGCCTGCTTGACTTGTTTCGTTGTCATATTTTGGACGATAACAACAACGCCAACCATGGATAAATTCCAATTTGCCTGCAACGGAAATGAGCCGGAAAAAGTTTGCGATTCTCCTGTGCCGGAAATTGTTACAGGGTGCGAATCCAACCAATCGCGCATCACAAATCGTGCATCTTCCCATTGGCTCGCACCAGACCAGTAAGAATAGATCCGATCTTCAAAAACGAAAACTTCCAAATTGTGATTATTCGAATTGTAATCGAAATCCATCGTCAAAGTAACTTCCCAAACGCCATTATTGCCATCCAATCCTCCAGATAAATCCATCAGATACGGCGAATTGGCAGTTGCCATCGAATTGTAAATTCCGATAAAACTGTTGTACATCGGCTCCCAATTTCCGCCGGGATATCCGCCAACTGTTTCTTCTACTCCGTTCCATTGCGTGTGTGGAATTCCACCAACGCCATAAACTGCGGTGCGCTGATTGTAAAGTGCAGGATTATCCAAATCAGAACTTCCTGGCGTATAGTTTGGACTGTGCCACGCCAGCGAAACCAAAGTCTCCGGGAAATCTTCGTGTAATTCGTTGAGCGCAAAACTTGCGCTTGGACAGTATGGTCAACTGATTCCTGTAAATTCTTCAACAAAAACCTTTTGCGAGGTTCTGCTTGCTTCCTCCAGAATCTCTCGCAATTGACCTATTTCATATGCATCAATTGGAATATAACTGTAAGCAAACACTGTAAACAAAATTAGAAAAGAAACTGTTATTTTTTTCATGATATCCCCTTATTTGAAATTTTTATCTACTAACTCTGCCAATATTTTACGAATATTTCACGAGGTTTCAAATAGAAAGTATTGTGAAGTCGCAAATATTTTGATTTTCTTAGCGGCAGGCAACCAGCGAAATAGAATTCGATTTAACTTTTTGAAAAACCGCTGTAATTACTGTCATATTTTACAATCACCTTATTGCTTGTTTCTATTGCGCAGTATTATCATTATTCAATATGCAAGTTGTTTCAATATTTACAAAAAAAGATTGCGACTCAGAAGAATCGCTTTTTTAAATTTTGATAAAATTTCGTTTCTCGCGTATTGCATATTAGGAGTAATTTTCGCTCATTGCAGGGGCCCATAGCTCAACGGTTAGAGCGACGGACTCATAATCCGCAGGTTCGGGGTTCGAATCCCTGTGGGCCCACACACTATGTCCTTGTAATTCAATAAGTTACGAGGGCTTTTTGTTTGCATGCAAATATCCTATATTTCCTCAAATAGTGCGTGATTTGGCATGATTTAGCCCCTTTTAGCCGTTTACGGCAACGTTTTACGGCAACGTTTTTAT
>JADHUZ010000096.1 GCA_016784265.1 Fidelibacterota bacterium | reverse complement strand
CGAAAGAAAGTTAATGGATTCGACGGCAAAAATAGAAATTGATAAAGCTCTCAACAGATTGCCAAAACGTGATTCGGATATTGTTCGGCTGTATTATGGTATCGGTGTGGATCAAGTTATGACTCTTGAGGAAATAGGAAAAAAGTTCAATTTAACTAGAGAGCGGGTCAGGCAAATTAAAGCAAGGGCAATATTGCGTCTTCGTGGTCTTATTAGTTCGCAAACGCTCCGTTCGATTATGAATAATTAAATTGTTCAATAGGTATAAAATATCGTAAATTATCTAGATTGTTTGCTTTTGGAAAAGAACAAATGAGGAGAAGAAAATTGTGGGACAAAATCCTACCAAAATATTAGTTGTTACTGGGAAAAAAAATCGCGTTAAAGAGTTTGATTTTTCGAGGAAAAAACTCTTCTTGGGTGTCGGTACAATATTTGCCGTTTTACTATCTATATTTTCTGTGGCAGTTTTTCTTACGACTCAGGTTTTGTACCACGATCAGTTGGAAAAATTGCAAGAAAACAATGACGAATTGGTTTCCGTTCTCGATGAATTTTCTCAAAATATCGTTGATCTCGATACCGAAATGAGCAGCTTGAATGAAAAAGATCGGGCACTTCGTGCATACATGGATTTGCCACTTGTAGATAGTGACATTCAAAAAGTTGGTATTGGTGGTACTCGCTCAACGAAAATGGCAAGCATGGATTTGCTGGTTCCAGATTATTCAGCGCAGCCATCTGTGCTAAATTTTGATATAAACAAACTCAAGCGAGAAATTGAATTAGAAAAAATCAGTTTACAAGAAATTAGTGAGCGAATCAATAGAAACGCAGATTTTTTCAAACATGTGCCATCAATTATACCTGTTCAGACCGGATATGTCAGCAGTAGTTATGGTTACAGATCCGATCCATTCACAAAACGCAGAAAGTTCCACAAAGGCATTGATATCGTAGCTCGCGAAGGAACTCCGATTTACGCGACAGGCGACGGTGTTATAAAATATGCTCGTTATTTTGGTGGATTTGGCAAATCTTTGAAAATTGATCATGGGTACGGATATAGTTCAATTTATGCTCATCTTTCAAAATATTTTGTCAAATCTGGTGAAAAGGTAACGCGTGGGCAGATTATCGGCGAAGTCGGCAATACGGGGAGATCATCAGGATCTCATTTGCACTACGAAGTTCGTGTCAGAAATAAACCAACCAACCCGTTTGATTATTTCATGCAGGACAACTTATAAATCTGCATGAGATTATGAACAATATGCAATATAATTCGTTTTTTCTGGAAACATACGGTTGCCAAATGAACGTGTACGATTCCGAATTGGTTCGGAGTTTGTTAATTCAAACGGGCTTGCGAGAAACAACAGATTGGAAATCTGCAGATATTGCATTTCTGAACACATGTTCGATTCGTGAGCATGCAGAATCCAAAGTTCACTCTCGTCTTGGAAATCTTTATGCCGCAAAACGGCAGAAACCATGGATGTTAATTGGTGTGCTGGGCTGTATGGCGCAGAATTTGAAAGAAGAATTGTTGCAAAATAAACCTTATGTGGATATTATTTTGGGACCGGATTCATATCGAAAAATCCCGGAATACCTGCAACGACACCAATCACAAAATCACATTGTGGATACGCAACTTTCCAAGTATGAAGTGTATGAGGGATTGTTTCCGAGCCGAGAGTTTGGCACCAATGCTTGGATTGCGATTTCTCGCGGATGTGATAAATTTTGTACGTTTTGCATCGTTCCGTTTACGCGTGGCAGGGAACGAAGCCGCTCGCTTGAAAGCATTGTGAAAGAAGCCAAGCAAGCCGTTGATGCAGGATTTGTTGAAATAACGCTTTTGGGGCAGAATGTCAATTCCTACCGTAGCGAAAAAGTCGCATTTCCTGATTTGCTACAGGAAGTTGCAAAAGTTGATGGAATTCAGAGAATTCGATTTACTTCACCGCATCCGAGTGATTGCGACGATCAATTGATTGAAGTGATAGCGAGCAATCCGAAAATTTGCAATTCAATTCATCTACCGCTGCAATCTGGTTCGAATCGAATTCTTTCGAGAATGAATCGTTCATATTCCAAAGAAGAATTCACTCGATTGGTGGAAAAATTTCGTAATGCGATGCCAGATATTGGAATTTCTACAGACATTATTGTCGGATTTCCAGGGGAAACAGATGCGGAATTTCAAGAAACATTGGATGTTATGAAGACTGTCAAATTTGACAGTGCTTTTACTTTTAAATATTCCGCAAGACCGGGAACAAAGGCATCGGAATATACCGAGCAATTGACCGAAGCGGAAAAAGGCGAGCGACTCGAACGTGTGATTCAACTTCAAAAAGCACATACGCTGAGTCAAAATCAAAAAATGATTGGAAAAACGGTGCAAGTTTTGGTGGAAAAGGCGAGCAAGAAATCGGAATTTCAGTTAATGGGACGAACGGATAACAATAAAATTGTGGTTTTTGATCGGCATCATTTTAAATCAAAAGATATGATTGTGCTTCATATCAATGATGCTTACGGCATGACGTTGTTTGGTGATATTCCAGAAAAGGAGAAAATATGCGACTAACAGGAATTTTTGTAGTTTTGATTTTAATGGTTGGTGTTTTGGTATTTCTAACGGCGAATCTTGGTCAGACCGTTTCGATTACGATTCCTTTTGGGGGAGCAGTTTACGATAGTTTAAATTTCCATACGGTGTTAATTTATACCTTTTCGATTGGGATATTATTGGGTTTTTTGTTCCCAATATTTTTGGTTTTTGAATTTAAAATGGATAAACTCCGATTGGAAAGAAAACTAAAAAAAATACAGGAAGAGTTGAATAATTTGCGGAATGTTGCCATTCAAGAAGAACTTGAAGTAGAAGGGGTAACAGAGCAAAATGGCAAGGGGATAATTCAAAATGAAACTGCTGATGATTTTGATGTTGCAAAGCCGGAATCTTATTAAATGAATCTCTTCTTTTGGAGAAAACGCAAGGATAAAATCAATCCGTTATACACGGAGGGATTGAATCTCATGCTTGCTGGTGAGCATGCCAGTGCGATGGAAAAGTTCAGGCAAATTGTCAAACAGGACACAGAAAATATCAATGCGTATAATCGTTTGGCTGAACTTTATCGGCAGACAAATCGTCCGAAGCAAGCTCTGAAAATTCACCTGAGTTTGACAATTCGCACAAATCTGACGGATTTTCAAAAAGTTCAGGTGCACCGTGGATTATTGGAGGATTGGGAAGCACTCGGAAAATATCACAAAGCGCTCAAAATTGCGGAGAAATTATATTCCTTTCAGAAAAATAATTTGTGGACATTGAAAGCACAAATCCGAATTTACAAAAAGATGAACGATTGGAAATCAGCGCATCAAATTTTGACTCAAATGCTGAAGATTCGGCATGAAGACAATAAGCCACTCGAGGCTTTGTATTTGATGCAATATGGAATTACATTGATGCAGCAAGCGCAATACAGTGCCGCACGGAAACAATTTGAACATGCGAATCACATTGATCCAAATGGTGCGGCGCCGCATCTCTACTCCGGAAACAGTTACAGCAGAGAAAATAACCCAGAAAAGGCGATCGAAGAGTGGTCTAAATTTGCTCAAAAAGATCCGGAGAATGCCTTTTTAGTCTTTGAAAAAATCGAAAAAACTTATTTTGAAATGGGTCAATTTGGACGGATTGCACAGTTCTATGAGTCGGTGTTGCGAAACGATACGGATAATGTGCAGGCGACAGCGGGATTAGCGGATTTTTATGAGAAAAAGGGCGACACGAAATCGGCGTTGGATTTGGTAGAGCGCACTTTGGAATTGGAGCCATCTTCGATTCGTATGAGATTGTTGTATTCCAAGTTGCTGAATAAAATCGGCGAGAAGCCAGCGGTAAACCAACAAATAGACAATATGTTGAATATTATGAGCAAAACTCAAGTATTTATTTGCGCAGAATGCAATTTCCAAAGTGAGGATATGTTGTGGCTTTGTCCGAAGTGCTCGGCAGAAAATTCATTTCATATTCAAACCTGATGAAAAATTTAGTCGCCTATATTCTATTGCTATCAACAATTCTTTTCAGTCAAGAAGAAGAGATTCAACGTTGCTACGATTATATCCAGAAGTTGCAATTCGAAAAAGTTCAAGAGTTATTGCCCAATCTTCAAGCGGAATATTCCGAACATTACGGTGTAAAATTTTTAACTGCTTTGGTTGAATCCAATGGCGATCTCGCGGCAGATATTTTCAGCGAGATTGTCGCAAAAGATCCTTATGGCGATTATCACGATTATAGTTTGTTGAAGTTGGGTGAATATTTTTTCACACGTGGACAATACAGATTGGCAAAGAAACATTTGAGGGAAATCCCGATTCAACATCCGGAATCAAAGTATGTTGAACGTTCGCTAAATTTATTGATGAAATCGTATCGAGCGCTTGATTCAATTGACAGCGCGGAGGTGTTTTTGCGTGCGGTTTCCATAAAAATGCCTGATTTGGATATTGAAGATCTGGAAAAAATTATCTCCGGTGAGACGCTGGAAGAAACTTTTGTTCCGCAACAAGTTGTTTTCAACCCAAAATATTATACTCAGCCGTCCAAAAAGGAAGAAAAAGAGGAGAAAAACCTTCCTGTTGAAAGCGAGCCGAAGGGATTGCTTCCGGTTTTTACTGTGCAAATCGGCGCGTTTGGGGATTACGGAAATGCAATCAAAGAAAAATCCCAATTTAGTGCAATGGGCTATTCTGTAAAAATTTCAGAAGTGCGCCGGGCAAACAATGTTTTGCATTTGGTTTGGGTAGGTGAGTTTGCCACAAAGAAAGAAGCGCAGCAAGTTTCTGATAAATTTGCGAGAGAACTCTCGATCAATCCTATCGTTCGTGAAATAAAATAATTCGGGGGCGGATGCGTCCCTGGTGGGCGCCGCAGTCTTCAAAACTGTTGTCCTCTGTTTTGACAGAGGAGGTGGGTTCGATTCCCACACGTTCCCGCCAAAATCACCTTTTTCTTCATCACTTAATCCATCATCACTCAGTAACTCAATAATCCACGCGTTCGAGAATTAATCATTGTAAATTGCACATTGTAAATTGCTCATTGTTCACAGTGAAATGTGCCGTTTTCTGTTTGTTTTACTTCAATGAGTTCCATCTCGTCTGTTGGTACAAAATAGACGGACTCGTCCTGTTGGATTATTGGTTCCATGGTTGTTTCCTTTCTGTTTGTTGTTAAGATTGTTAGGGGTTTGAGGGAAATAAAAAAGGCGACCATTGCTGATCGCCTTTCAAGTTGTCAGGTTTCAGGAATCAGACATTGAATATCGAACATCGAAATCGAACGTTCAACACCAAATTCCCGCGTCCTGTCCTAATCATTGCTCATTGCAACAAAACCATCTTCTTCACATTTTGAAATTCAGGTGTGCTCAGTCTGTAAAAATAAACACCACTAGAATATCCCGAACCATCGAAACTCACCGAATAATATCCCGGATTCTGCGATTCGTTCACCAAAGTTTCAACCAATTGACCACGAACATTGTAAATTGCCAATTGCACATTGCCGACAACCGGCAACTGATAATTGATTTGCGTTGTTGGATTGAATGGGTTTGGAGTATTTTGATGCAATACAAAATCAACAGGTATCACTTTTGTATTTTACAATCCAACCAGCGCAATATTGACAATTTGCACCACATCCAAAATATTGATTTCGCCATCGTCATTCATATCGCCAACCCATTGTTGATATTCGGATGGAATGATGGTTCCTAAAACAATCCCAACCGCCTGGACAATATCCAAAACGTTA
>JADHUZ010000095.1 GCA_016784265.1 Fidelibacterota bacterium | reverse complement strand
GTTTTGTTTTTGTTTGTCCCTCAAACTGAGGTTCGGAAATTTTTACGGAAATTACGGCTGTCAACCCCTCTCTGACATCATCGCCGGAAAGAGAAATCGTTTTTCCTTTCTGGCTTTTTAGCAGATTGTTTTTGCCAGCGTAGGAATTCAATGTTTTTGTAAGCGCAGCTTTGAATCCGCTTAAATGAGAACCGCCTTCGATGGTGTTTATGTTGTTAACAAAGGTAAGGATATTTTCCGAAAAGGTGCCGTTGTATTGCAATGCAACCTCCACTGGGACAGAGTCGCGTTCTCCTTCCGCTGTAACGACAGTTTTGTGAATTGCCGCTCTATCTTTGTCAATGTATTCGACAAATTCTCTAATGCCACCCTCATACAGAAAAGAATCTTTCTGCCCGTCGCGCTCGTCATAGATAGATATTTTTAATTTTTTATTTAAAAAAGCAAGCTCCCGCAAGCGCTCCGAAATAATATGAAATTCAAACTTTGTCTCCAAGAAAATTTCATCGTCTGGCCAAAACCGAACCATCGTTCCTCTTTTTTTTGTCTTGCCAATAATCTCCAATGGGCTTTTGCAAGCTCCATGTTCGTAAGATTGTGTGTGTTCTTGCCCGTTTCGATAAACATGAACTGCGCATCGCTTCGAAAGAGCGTTGACAACAGAAACACCAACGCCATGCAAACCGCCAGAAACTTTGTATGTGCCTTTATCAAATTTTCCTCCGGCGTGCAACATTGTCATGACAACTTCGAGGGCGGGAATGCCTTCTTCCTTGTGAATATCAACTGGAATACCGCGACCGTTATCGAAAACGCTAACACTGTTGTCGTCGTGGATTGTCACTTTTATTTTCGTGCAATGTCCAGCCATCGCCTCGTCAATACTATTATCAACGACTTCGTAAACCAGGTGGTGCAATCCTCGCTTTGAAATATCGCCAATATACATCGCCGGTCTTTTTCTAACCGCCTCCAATCCTTTTAGAATTTGAATGTTTTCTGCGCTATACGATTGTGTTTCTGTGGGCATATTTCTCCTTAATTTTTACTGAAAAATAATATCTTTGATCGTGTTTTTGCCAAGACGATCATTCAGTTTTGCTAAAATCATTTCTTTGTGATACATCAGTTCATTCCTCCACACAGATGATGTAACAGCGACAAACAACTTGCCTCGATCTATGCTTTTGGGTTGCGATTTGGATGCTATTGTCTCGCCAACGACATCTGACCAAATTTCTATTGACCTGTACTGATTTATCGCTTGAGCAATTTTATGTCGCTTGAGCAGCCGATTCAATGCCATGCTAAGCGACTGCAACGATTTCTCCCTTTAAATAATCTTCGATGCGAATTGTTTTTGTCCTTTTTTTATTGTTCGAAATAGAACTCATGTCCGTTGTCGTGATAATTTTTTGGCTCTCTTTTCCCAATAAATCCAAAACGAAATTCGCCTTCTTTTTGTCGAGGCTTGCGAACATATCATCAAAAATATGTATCGGCTGTTTGCCAGACCAATCCTTGATTAGACTGCCCTCCGCTATTTTCAACAAAAGCAAGAAGAGTTTCTGCTCCCCTTGCGATGAGTATGTTCGCACTGGCTGTCCGTTTGTGAAAAATTGCACATCGTCTGCATGCGGACCAATCGTTGTAAAGCCATATTTAATATCGCGTCGCAGAGATTGCTTAAACGATTTTAACGTGCTTGTTTCGCTGGCTGTGGATTTATATCTAATGTTCAACTCCGCGCCAACGCCAGATTCTTTGTACATGGAGGCAACACGCGTTTCCAATTGTTGAATCGCTTGTCGGCGACTTGTCTGTATTTCTTCGGCGAGAGGAGACATTTGTTCTGTCCAAACCATTATGTGTTCTACATCTGTGCGAACATCTTTGAGCAATTTATTGCGATTGTGAAGAATCTTCTGATATTCTTTCAAAGATTGTAAATAGCGCGCATCGCTCTGTCCAATCATCCGATCTAAAAAACGGCGGCGATTCACTGGTGCGCCGGAAACAACAGCAATATCTTCCAAGGTTGTAATAACCACAGGATATCTTCCGATGTAATCTATAATTTTGCTTATTTTTTTCTTTCCCGAAAAAACATTACGCGTTTCACCTTTTTTGTAAAAAACCGTAATCTCTTCTTGGCTTTCTTCGTTTTGAAATACACCGTGAACCCGAAAATAACCGGCATCAAACTTTTTAACTTCAGCGTCTTTCTTTGTACGAAAACTTTTTGTTAGCGCAAGAAATGAAACCGCTTCAACAATCGTTGTTTTTCCACAACCATTTGGACCAAGTAATATGTTTCCATAGGGAGAAAATTCCAATTGTATGTTGTTGTGCCTACGGAAATTTTGTAGTTCCACTGATTTCAAATATGCCACAAAAAATTATTCACTCAAACGTATCGGCATCAAAAGCATCGTTATTTCCTCGTTTTCCGGCTGATCAATCGGCGTTATCAATCCTGCACTAATTGCTGTATTGAACGAAAATTTTACTTTTTCTGTATCAACACGTTGAATGATTTCCTTCAAATAAAAACAATTATAACCAACAATTATTTCTTCGTTTTGATACTCAACTTCAAAATCTTCAACAGCAGATCGTTGCATTTCAGAATCTTTCGTTTCAATCGTCAGATGATCGTTGGTCAAATGAAATGAAATTTGGTTGTTGTTTTTATTTGCAAACAAAGAAATTCTCTTTATCGAAGCAAGGATATCGTTTGTAACAATGACAAATTCTTTTTCGTTGTTTGTTGGAATTACAGCTTCAAAGTCGGGATATCGCTCTACAATTAAACGTGAAATAAATTCCGTATCCCCTATGGTGATAGAAACAAATTTTTCTCCCACCATCCACTCAATAACACCATCCGAAGGAAGGTATCCGGCAATTAGATTTAAAAATCTCGCAGGAATTAAAATATCACCTGCAAGGTTTTGTGCATCTTTATTTTTTGTAATCAAGAACTTGATTAGCCTGTGCCCATCTGTTGCCACAGCAATAGTCTGGTTTTCCGCACTTCTAAAAAGAATGCCCGTGAGCGACGGTTTCATATCTTCTTTGCTTGCCATAAACGTCGTTTTTTGGATTATCCTGGAAAAAATAGAACTTTCAATTGAAAGCGTTTGGACGTTTTCCACGGATATTTTAGACGGAAATTCATCAGGATTCTGCCCACCAATATTATATGATCCAACATCTGTTGTAATTGTTACATGATACGATTCATCTACTGTAATTTCGATTTCATCCGATGGTGTTTCCGAAATAAAACTTAACAATAGTTTTCCTTCAATTGCAACAGCACCAGGCTGAATAACATTACCCTTGAAATGCGTTGTAATTGAACTTTCCAAATCGCTGGATCTTATATTTATCAAACTATCTGAGCATTCAATCAAAACAGAGTTTAAAATTGGTAATGTTGAACGCGTAGGAGTAATCTTTGACACAATGGACAAAGCCTTGAAAAAATCCTGTCGCTTCGTTGTAAATTTCATAAGTCTCTCAATCCAATTATTTCTCTCAAATTCTAACCTCTAAATTTAGCCATTTTAGCCGATTTTACCTAACAAGAAATTTCATATTTGAACCAGAATTTGTAAAAAGTTTCAAGTAAAAATGTTTATTTAAATTATAACTTTTTAATATACTATGTGGATAATGTGGAAAGGCTTTAAAATCAACAAAAAACAGTGTGGATAACAACAGAAAACACACTCTTATTCTGTTGATAAATGCACTTTCTAATGTTAATAAACGGTTTATTTCGAATATCCACACAAGTTCTGCACATTTTGTGGATAACTTCAATCAAACCGTTGAATATAAACGTCTTTTTGGATGCTATTTACCCACAGTCCGAACAAGCGCTCTTGTTTGTAACGAAGCGCGAAGGTTTCTATCGTAGCCCAGTCGCTTGTCAGGTTGTATTTTCTTGCTGGTGTTTTGCTGTGCAGATAGACAAAAAATGCGCCATCGCGAACTTTGAATGTTTTAGAGCAGTGCCCTGTTTCAAGATTTTTTGAGGCATCTGAAAAATGTCTTGATATTGCTTGAAAATCAGATCCTCGTCTGGCCACCCAAAAAGAAGGGTTTGCGATTTGATCTTCGGGAATTGTACCCAAATCATGAATTGACAAAAAACACAAGGCGTTATCAAGCGCAATGTTTTCGAATGACAGATCGCCCGAATTGATTTTAATGGCGATGGAATCAACAATACTGACGGCAGAGTGTTCTGTTTCGAAATCAAAAGCGGAGGTTGCTAAAAAGATATGTTTTAGACGAACTCTGTTTTCTTTTCGCTCTGTTAATTTTAGTATGTGAAATCCATAAGAAGTTTCCACAACAGGGCTAATTTCCCCCGGAGAAAGCGCAAAAGCCACATTTTCAAAACTGCTTGGGAAATCTCCACGCTCAACCCACCCCAAGTCACCTCCGTTTGTAGCGGTTTCTGCGTGGTCTGAAAACTGCTGAGCGAGGTTTTCAAAGTTTTCACCTGATTGCGCCAAAGATAAAACCTTTTTCGCTTTCTCAAAAGCAATGAGATTTTGATCGGCATCAGTTTTGTTTTCACACAAAACATAACTAATGTGCAAGGCAGATGGCTTGAGCGGAAGGCTGTCTTCGTATTCATAAAAAAAGGTTTCCACTTCAGTGCGGCAAACCTGAACATTTCTCAAAAAAGAGGCTTGCAGTTTTTCGGTGAGTAAGCGCTGCCGAAGCGTTTCTTCCAATTGACGTTTGATTTGAACGAGAGGCATCCCAAATTCCTGTTCGAGCAAAGATTCCGACCCAATTGTTTGAATCCAGTCTTTTATGTAAAAGTCAGATTGTTGGGCGATTTCTTCATCGGTGATCGAAAGGCTATCCATCTGTGCGCGCACAGCAAAAACTTTTGTTTGGATAAGATCTTCCAGCACCGTGTGATATAAAGAGCCGTAATCCTCTTCTGTTTGAGGCGCAACGCCTTTGTTTTGCAAAACGATCATTTGCATGGATTGCAAAATTTCGCTCTCCAAAATTTCTTCGTCTCCGACAACGGCAACTATTCTATCAATTGGCTGAGAAAATATAAACAATGGCAAAATCAATAAAAATAAAAATCTCATAAATTCCTCCGTGGAATATCTATTTGAAATAAGTTTTTTAAACTATCAATGGCAAGTTGTTCCATTTGCGATTTTTTTTCGTGGTAAATAATTTTATATATCTCATCCTGAACAAAATCGAAAGAAACGGTGTCCCCGGTTGCCGCGCGATCTCGAATTTTCGCGACCCAATACATGCCCATATAAGATAACGGACCCACCGTTGTGCGATATTTTTTGCGAACAAACAAATTTTGATTGAAGGGCTCGCTAATCGAATTTTGGGAAATCCAACGATGATCCACAAAACATCGCGCCGTTAGACTCTGGGGAACCCTTTCTTCCTTTTTTAGGAAGGATGAAATTTGATAGGCATCAGCGGAGTCGCCACGAAAAAGATCAACCAGTACAGCATCGTATTTTCGCAAAAAGTCAGATTTGTGCTCCGCGTAATAGCCCAAAGCCTCCAAGTCTGTGATTTGAACGCCTCGCGACGCCATCCGCTGAAGATATAATTCTCCGATGCGAATTCTCCGGATTTTTTTAACATCAGAATCAACACGTTTTACAATTTGCGCATCAACAGATTTAGCGGATTGATAAAGAACCTCTTCAACAATCCAATTGTCAACAATTTGCTGAATCATACTATCATCAACTTTACCGGAATATGGCAGAGACGATACGTCATCCTCTAAGTCTTTGTATGTAAAATAACTATTATTTACTCGCGCCAGG
>JADHUZ010000094.1 GCA_016784265.1 Fidelibacterota bacterium | reverse complement strand
ATATGGGCGTATTTCTGCATTTCCAGATGGAGTTGCATATCCTACGTCTTTGGAAGAAGTGCAAAATCTGATTGCAAAGGCGAATCAAATTGACTGTCGATTGATTCCATACGGCGGTGGCACGAGCGTTGTCGGTCACATCAATCCGCAAAAAAGTGAAGCGCCGATTGTGACGGTGGATATGCGTCGCATGAATCGGATGCTCAAATTCAGCGAGACGGATTATCTTGCTACTTTTGAAGCCGGTGTGCGCGGGCCAGAAATCGAAGCACATCTGAATCATTTAGGATTTACGCTCGGTCATTATCCGCAATCGTTTGAATTTTCCACGCTCGGCGGTTGGATTGCCACAAGATCGAGCGGACAACAATCTTATTTTTACGGTCGGATTGAGGATTTATTTTGTGGCGGGCGTCTCGAAACAGCCGGTGGTTCATTGAATTTGCCGATTTTTCCAGCAAGTGCCGCTGGTCCGGATTTAGGCGAGATGATTTTGGGTTCTGAGGGGCGATTCGGGATTATTACTTGTGCAACAGTTCAGATTCGTCGGATTCCAAAAGTGGAAAAATTTTACGGAGTTTTTTTCAAAAGTTGGGAATCAGGATTAACGGCAGTCCGCAAGGCGGCTCAGAGTGGATTGAATTTTTCGATGATGCGATTAAGCGATCCGATAGAAACAAGGGCGACGATTTTGCTTTCTGGGCAAAAGAAATTTATTACCGCTTCGGAGAAAATCTTACCGAAACTCGGATATGGAGATAATTACTGTTTATTGATTTTTGGAATTACAGGAGAACGCCAGTCGGCGCGGCAAACTTATCGGGAAGCCATGCACATTTTCAAAGGCAGAGGTGTTCTGCCGACAATGGAATCGATCGGAAAAGCGTGGAAGAAGGAGCGATTTCTTGCACCATATTTGCGAAATAGCCTGTGGGATTTGGGCGTTTGTGTTGATACGTTGGAAACCGCAGTGCCATGGTCGAAAATCCAATCGCTCACAAATGCGCTCAAATCTACAATTACAGATGCCGCAGAAAAATTTGGCGAATCTATTCTCGTTTTTTCGCATCTGTCGCATGTGTATCGAGATGGTGCCAGCATTTATGTTACGTTTTTGTTCAGGCGCACAGCAGATCCGGATGAATTGCTTGAGCGGTGGAAACGCATAAAAAAATCAGCGAGCAGGACGATTATTGAACACGGTGGGACGATTAGCCATCAGCATGGCGTCGGCGTGGATCATGCGCCGTATTTGCATTTTGAAAAGGGAAAAATCGGAATGCAAATAATCGAATCTGTTCAAAAATCGCTTGACCCGAATAATTTGTTTAATCCCTGTAAATTGATTCAATCTGGATGGAGTACAGAAGATGTTGAATGATAAATGGCGACAGAAAACTTGGTCGGACATTAAAAAATCTTGGGATATCATTGTGATTGGCGGAGGAATTACGGGTGCGGGAATATTGCGTGAAGCCACTCGCGCTGGATTGAGTGCGCTTTTGGTCGAGGCGGGTGATTTTGCTTGCGGCACTTCCAGCCGTTCATCGAAAATGGTGCATGGTGGATTGCGTTATTTGAAAAACGCACAGTTGAAAATCACCTATGAATCTGTGAGTGAGCGAAAGCGATTATTAGCAGAAGGCAAGGGGCTGATTCGTGAAATGGCATTTTTGTACGGCTGTTTTAAGGGCGATAAATTGCCGGGCTGGGTTTTTGGAATTGGACTTTGCGTTTATGATATTTTGGCGAGAACTTGGCGACATCGTCGGTATGATTCGTTTGATATGCAAGGATTTTGTCCGTTTTTGACAAATCCGAAATTGCTCGCCGGCTATCGGTTTTTTGATGCAACGACTGATGATGCGAGATTGGTTTTTCGCGTCATTCGAGAGGCAGTTGCGGATGGTGGCACAGCGATGAATTATGCCTGCGTGGATAAGTTGATTTTGACAAATGATGGGAATGTTTGTGGCGTTGTGCTTTCCGATCAATCTCCGGAAAAAAGAGGTGATGTCGAAATTCAGGCAAAAGTTGTAATCAACGCGACTGGTCCAAATGTTGACAAAATGCGTGCGCAAATTGGTAAAAAGAGAAAATTGCGTCCGCTCCGTGGCAGTCATTTTATCATTTCGCGAAAACGACTTCCGTTGATTCGTGCCGTTACTTTTAGCCATCCGGATGATGGGCGTCCGGTTTATGCACTGCCGTGGGAAAATGCTATTATTTTTGGCACGACGGATGTTGATCATGGCGAAAATCCAACACTGAATCCGAGAATCAGCGTGCGAGAAACGGAATATCTTCTGAAAGCAATGGATTATGTTTTCCCTGAAATTGATTTGGGCTATGGCGATGTCCAATCAACTTATTCCGGGATTCGCCCGACTTATGATACTGGCAAGGAAGATCCATCCAAAGAATCTCGCGAGCATGTGGTTTGGCAGGAAAACGGATTGCTTTCTGTCAGCGGAGGAAAATTGACGACTTTTCGGTTGATGGCTCGCGATGCGTTGCGGATTGTGCGAAAGCGTCTGCCGAAATTGAAAGGGTTCAGTAAAGATCATCGCATTTTGGACTCGGTGCCGGATGATTTTGCAAAACCTATCGAAAACCTATCTCCGCGCACACAATTACGACTTAGTGGAAGATATGGCATGGAGGCATTCAATTTAATGGATTCGGCAGGAAATGGTGAATTTGAAAAAATTGAAGAGACACCGTATTTATGGGCTGAATTGAGATGGTCGGCGCGCGCGGAAGCGATTGTTCATTTGGAAGATTTATTATTGCGAAGAGTGCGACTGGGAAATTTGCTCCCAAATGGCGGAATCCACCTGCTGGATAGGATTAAGGCGATTGTTCAACCTGAATTGGATTGGAGTGATGCTCGCTGGACTGACGAGGTGAATTCGTATAAAAAATTATGGAAAAATTGCTACAGTTTACAGTAAATAGTGATTGAAATGAAAGAATGTTGCGTATATTATCTTCAAAGCGATTTGCGAATGTTTAGTCTCGCTTAATAATACAATAATAATTTTAGAAGAAAAACTTTGGTAGAAGCAGTGGAACGTCTGTAAATTACCGTGCTCGGATATGAGTAGGAAATGAAATGGAGGAGATTATGAAACGGATTGCATCTACCCTGATTATTGTCGGGATGCTATGTTTGGCGGTGACAAATTGTACACGTCATCCGAACGATGAGCAATTACAAGTGTTAACAGAAACGAAAGCGGCGGCGGAAGCGGCAGAGCAGAAAATCGAAGATTTGAAATCAGAAAAATCGGATTTAAAAAATCAGGTAACTGCGAAAGAAGCCGAATTAAATAAAGCCAACGCTGAAAAAGATCGCGCAGAAGCGACGAAATAATTGGAGAAAAACATGAAAACAAAAATCATCATTCTTATTGGAATTCTCGCGGCTGGATTGTCATTTAGCCAAGAATTCTCCAAAGAAATGACATTGGAAGAGTATAATATTGTTCTTGCAGATTGGCAGGCAAAAGAGCAAACTGCCAATGATGAGATTGCTCAATTACAGGGTGAAATTGACGCGTTGAAGGCGGAAATTGTATCGTTGGGTGAGCAGATTCTCGCAGTAAAAGCTGAGACACTTGCATTACTTGGCGTTACAGAAGGCGATGTCGGTGCGTATTTAGCCGAGCTGAGCGGATTGCTCGATGCGCTCAATCAATTGGCTGGATTGGCGCCGGAAGAACTGTATCAACATCGTGACGAGATGGATATGCACGCTGAAAATTTTGCCGGATTGAAATCAAATCCAATGGCTGTGTTGGATAAATCTGTGGTTGTGATAAAAAATATCGATCGTGTTTTTGATACGATTGATTCAATCATGCCGAAACCGTTTTTCGATCTGTATTCTGTCGTTAAAAACGATAACTTATGGAGAATTTCAGGCAAGGAAGATATTTACAGTGATCCGTATCAGTGGATGAAAATCTATTCTGCAAATCGCGACCAAATCAAAGATGCGAATTTGATTTTTCCGGATCAGGAATTTAAAATTCCACGCCGACTGGAAGATAATCAGCACGAAGTGGCGAAAGGTGAACATCTTACATTTGTTTCAGAATCGCGATATGGAAATCCATTTGACTGGCACAAAATTTATGAAGCCAACAAAAATGTGATTGACGATCCAAACACTGTCTATCCGCACACGATTCTTACTATTCCATAATTTTTGGTGTAAAATTAAAATTAAACAAAAGCCTCTGGATTTTAATTCAATTCAGGGGCTTTTGAATTGCTAAAAACATGACACACGAAATCAAAATAAAAAATATCGAGCCAATAATCTTGCTTGGCGTTGCCGATAGAAATCTTAAAATTTTACAGAAAAAATTTCCTGTAACGATTGTTGCGCGAGGAGATACTTTGCATTTGCAAGGCGAGGAGGAATATTTCCCTCAAATCGCGGCGATTGTAAACGAGATGATTTTTACCGCAAATCGGAAAAAAGGGCTTTCCGAAGAAGATGTAAAAACGATTGTTCGCCTGCAAGGCGCTGGCGAAAAGCCGTCGAATGAAGCCGACGAAATCGTAGTTTTCACTAAATTTGGCGCGGTTCGCCCTCGCACGGAAGGTCAAATTCGGTTCGTTAAATCCACGCAGAAGAATGATATCGTTTTTGCGATTGGGCCAGCGGGAACGGGAAAGACTTTTTTATCTGTTGCCGTGGCAGTAGCGGCTTTCAAGGAGCGAGAAGTACAGAAAATTATCCTGACGCGACCGGCGATAGAAGCAGGAGAGCAGCTTGGATTTTTGCCGGGAGATTTGAAGGAAAAAATGGATCCATATTTGCAACCGCTCTACGATGCTCTCCGTTCAATGCTCGAAACGGCGAAATTGCGCACACTGATTGATAATAATGTCATCGAAATTGTTCCGCTTGCTTACATGCGCGGACGAACGCTGAACAATGCTTATGTTATTCTCGATGAAGCACAAAATTCAACAACGATGCAAATGAAAATGTTTCTGACCCGATTAGGCGCAAATTCCAAAGCGATTGTTACGGGTGATATTTCTCAAATTGATCTACCGAAAAATCAACATTCCGGATTGATTCAAGTGATGAAATTATTGAATAAAATTGATGGTATTGATTTTGTCAAATTTGACGAGAATGATGTTGTGCGCCATCGATTAGTGAAGGATATTATCCTCGCATATAACGGCAAAAACGATGATAACTCAGAATCATCCTTAGATTAAGCGGGCTTTTTGCGAACTCATTAAAACGATGGTAACGATTTTTTCGTTTTCACCCCCGAAAGCACAACCATCGTTTCTAAATGTTGCACACCGGGCAATGTGCTGAGAACATCAATCACAAATTTTTCGTAAGCGGCGATGTCTTTTGTAGCAATTTCTAATAGATAATCCGCACGTCCGGTGATATGGTAACAGTTGATGATTTCCGGGATACTTTTAATCGTACTTACAAACGAAACAACCGCATCGTGTTTGTGACGAGCGAGTGTAACTTCGACGAATGAAAACATACCAATACCGATTTTTTCAGGATTTACCTGAGCGTGATAGCCGATGATGACACCGTTTTTCTCCAATTTTTTGACGCGCTCCAAACATGGGCCAGCTGATAGCCCAACTCTTTTTGCCAATTCCGAATTTGTGATTCGGCCTTCGATTTGAAGGATTTCTACGATTTGTTGGTCAATTACATCCATTTTATTCACCGCTGAATTGGCTCAAACCGTGCTTGGAAAAATCGCAAGTATTCAGGTTCATAAGTAAATTTTAACCCTTTGATATTATCTCTTCTTGCAAATACATCAGCAATTGATTCTGCAACTACATCCATATGTGCTTGAGTATAAACTCGT
>JADHUZ010000093.1 GCA_016784265.1 Fidelibacterota bacterium | reverse complement strand
CAAATTTCGATATCGCGGTTTTGGGCGCATTTTCTGATGCCACAAAATGGAGGTCCGCCACCATCTCGACAACCCGGACAGCAGTTATCGGGATTACAACTGCTCGATAAAAACTTCCAAAATTCGTTGAAATTTGGAACTTCCGTCGCCCAAAATTCATAACCTTCGTTTTTCATCGTCTTGTGCAAATCCGATGCTTGCTTTGAAATACGATTTCGCGCAGAGCAAAGCCCACAATACAATCCGCAATAGGCGATGTGTTTCAGTAAATTAGACATTAATTCCTCCAAATAAGTGGTGAATCCGTAACTTCGTGATTTCCTTTTGCGATGTTTTTACCATTCTCAAAAATCAAATAGCCGTATTTTCCGTAATGGGGCAATTTGCGAACGAGTGGCGAAAGTTGCTCGATATTTTCTGAATAAACAACCAAACCCGGCGCATCGGTGTCTTGCCGAAAAGCCCAAACAAGTCCGTTGTTTTCTGTTATGATTTCACAAGCATCGATTTTTTGATTTTTCGGCAAAACGCCGAGATAAATTTTTGCACCGAAATTTGCTAAATTATCATCCAAAACCGTCTCAAATTCTGCATCACTATTGACAGATGATGCAAACGATTTTGCCAAATTTTTCCAATCTTCCGAAAGCGATGGAACAACAAACGAAAACGATTTTTGATTCAAAATGTTTCGCAAAGTTGGGTCAATTTCGCTTTCGTCGAGTGTCCGCATCACAGAAAAATTTGGGTCAATTGCCAACCGAGAAAGTCCACTTTTTTCGATATCCAATGCAGTTTTTTCTGTGTTGGAAAAAACAATTTTTTCCGTCGTCTCGCTGTTTTCATTTGTCGAAAAAACTGGAATCCACATCGGTTTGATTGCACCAGACTGAACAACAAAAAAATCACCGTTTTCTTCTGTGAGTTCGAGTTTTGGATTGCCTGCTTCATTTACCCATTTTTGCAAAAATTCAGAAAAATCCTCACCGCTGACCGATTCAAATTCAGCGAAAAAATCGTTGTAACTTGCATTTTTCCATTGCATTTTTTCTATCGTTTGTCGCAATGCTTGATTGAATTTTTCCGCACCGAGATGTTGTTCCATCATATAAAAAATCATTGCCACTTTGCCATAACCAATTGCGCGAGTTGACATATCCGAACGGCTCGTAAATTCAGACGGTGCAAAATCGTTTCCACCAGTCGCATAGACAGCATAATCTTTGAGCAAATCTTTACGATATTGCTTCGCCGCTGACTCACTTTTTTGCAATTTATAAAAATAATCTGCTTGATATGATGTCAGCCCTTCGCACCAATTTCCACCACTGCCGACAAACACAGAATTGCCCCACCAATTATGCAAAACTTCGTGCCCAAGCGATGTGAACACGATGAACGGCAGACGAATCACCGAGCGGCCCAAAACCGTGTAGGATGGCATTCCATAACCCGTTGGGAAGAAATTTTCTACCACAGCAAATTTGGAATACGGATACGGCGAAAGCATCTCCGAATACGATTGCACATAACCGATGCTCGCACCGAGATATTGCTCAATCAAACTCGAATCTTCCGGGAAAAAATAAGCGAAAAATTCGACATCACCCACAGTTTGTTTTTCCACAATCCATTGTGCGGCGGTGATATGAATCGCATCGAGCGGATATTCGGTTTTGTATCCGATTTTTGAGCCGTTTTCGTCTTTTTCGGATAGAGTGAGTTTTCCTTCGCTGACGGCATCCCAGCCAGATGGCAAGTAAATTTCTGTGAGAAAGGCTGTAAATTCCTCATCGGCAAGCGGATAAAATCCTGCACTTGGTGAAAGAAAAATGCCTTCTTCAGAAATCGTTGCGTCAATCTCCATTGCCACTTTTTCCCGCGAAAATGACGAGTTTTCTGTGTCTTGAAACAGCACGCCAGAATATTGAATTTTCACAGTATTTTTTGTTGATTTTTTGCCAAAAACTCGACGATAAAGCGGTGGGCGAACACGATATTTTTTGAATTTTTTCTGCACCCAGTCTGGTTCATCAAAAAAATTCATTTCCGAAACGCGTGCCGATTTTCCGTTGATTTCCACTTTTGCTATCGTCAATTTTTTGGATAGGAAAAATTCTGCCATTCCATCACTGGAAATCGTCATTTCGTCTGTGGCGACGATTTCGTGTGTTTGTGGATTTAGATGAATCTCTAAATTATGATTCGTAATTTCTGTTTCGGCGAACAAGATGCTGAATAGTAGCGCAAAATAGATTTTTTTCATGGTTTTTCCTCTGTTCTTTCTATGTGTTCTCAGCGGTTCAAACTTTTATTTCACAATTACAATCGTATGATTTTCCGGCAAATTGAGATATTTTTTCGCAACCCGCTGAATGTCTTTGACGGTTAAGCCATCATACATCGAATTTCGTTTTAGTGCTTTCTCAAAATCGCCGCTGTAAAATTCGTAATATCCGAGATAAAACGCCTGTCCGATGCGCGTCAAATTTCGCATCATATAGTGCCCTTTTCCGGAATTTATCTCTTTTTCAATTTCGTGTTGCGTCAATTTTTTTAGTCGCTTCGGTGAAAAATAGGACTTCATTCCGTCAATGGCGATATCCAAATTTTCTCTGCCTGTGCCCATCGAAGAAACCAAATATGCTGTGTCATTTTCATAACCTTCAAACATTCCCAGCGAGTAAGCAAGCCCTTGTTTTTCACGCAAATCAAATGCCATTCGATACGACAGCAAATCTGTCATCAAAGAAAATGTTGGCTTGTCATCTTCATCAATTTCAAATGTGTAACCGATGCGAATTTGCACCTGTTCTTTGCCCAAATCTATGTTTTTTTCCTGAAATTCGTGATTTATCGAAATTTCGGTTTTGATGCGTTCCGTCGGTTTGCCGGATTCCGCCCAAATTGAATTAAAAATCTCGGCAAGTTTTTCGTGCGGAATGCTAGAAGAAATCGAAATGATATAATTTTCTGGCGAAAAATAGCGGTTGTGGAGTTCGCTGAGATTTTCCAAATTGATTTGCGAAATGGATTGCATCGTGCCACTGACTCGTGCGGTTTTAGTCGTGTTTTCTCCCAAAAGCAATTTCCAAAATTCATCCGAAGCCGTTTCTTTTGCGGTGCTTTTTTGCATTCCGATTCGCATTTGTGCAGATTGAATTGCATTTTCCACTTTTTCTTCGGTGAGTATTGTGTTATTCAACATTTCTGCAAGTAAATTTATGCCAAATTCGGCATCGGATTCCAAGCATTCAAAACGCACATAGCCAAATTCTGGTGAGTTGTAATAATTGTCATACGGAATAAATCCCAAATCCTTCGTTTTGATTTTTGCACCAATCGAAGCAAGTTTTTCGGCGAGTTCGTCTTCTGTGGAATTTGTTGTGCTTGTCTCCAAAAGAGAGTGCAAAATTTCTGCTCCGCCCGTGAGATTTTTCTCGAGTGCGTTTCTGTTTTTGATTAAAATGTGCACTCCAAACATTTCCGAACCGCCACTTGTTGCAGTAACCAAAGTCGCACCCGATGATGGAAGTACAGATTTTTCGTGTTTCATCGCGGAGGATGTGGTGTTTTCTTCTGCGTTTTCTGCGGCTGAAAAAACCACATTAAATTGTTTTGCATTTTTCGAAAATCCTTGCACATTTTGAGTAATTTCACTTGCTGTCATTTGTTCAAAAAATTGCAATTTTCCAACAGTCGCATTTGCACCGCCGAGTGCCAAATCGAACGCCTTCATCATCGGATAATAATGTAATTGATCAAGAAGTGCAGTATCTTCGACCTGCATTTGCTTTGCCAAAAGCGCTAGTTTTTCATCAGTAATTTGTGCTTCCATCGTTGCATCAAAATTTTGAATCGCATCCAAAACTTCTTCAATTTCTTCATTGAATGGTTTTTCCGATTCGACCGTGAAATTGATTTCCAGCCGTCCTAAATCCGGATACGAAGTAAAATTTGCGCTCGCCAATTCGCCGATTTCCTCGTTCAAAAAATCAAGCATAATTTCAAATGCAAACCGATTTTTGTCGTAATAAGTTGGTGCATCAAACACAATTTGTGCTTGAATTTGCTCCGCTTTTCCTTTGATTTGGTGAATTTCGCCATCGGTAATTTGATGTTCTGATGGCTCATATTTTTCAATCGGTTGTGGTGGAATTTCGCCATAAAATTTTGTCAAATCGGTTTTCAATGTGTTTGCATCAAAATGACCAATTACTGTGAGAAGCATATTATTTGGAACATAATGCGATTTGTAAAAGCCCCAAACATCATCACGATTGAGATGTTCGATAGTCGAGCGTGTGCCAAGCGTTGGCAAGCCGACACCGGTTTCGCCAAAGTTCATTTTATCAAAAAAATTGGAGATTTCGTAACTGTCGCGGTCACGGTCTTTTCCGATTTCTTCGATGACGATGCCGCGTTCCTTATCAAATTTTCCGTTCGGCAAAATCGAATTGAAGAGCATATCAGATTGAATTTCCATTCCATTTTGCAAAAATTCGGCTGGCATTAGCAAAAAATAATCGGTGAAAAACTTGCCCGTAAATGCATTGGAATACATCCCGTAAAAATCCGTTTCATCGTAGAGTTCTTCCTGCGTCCGCGATGTTGTGCCATTAAAAAGCAGGTGTTCGAGCATGTGCGACATTCCCGAAGTGGCGAAATTTTCATAAGCCGAGCCCACACGGACGGACATATTCAAACAGACCATCGGTGATGACGAATTGCGAATTGCCAGCACTTCTAATCCATTTTCGAGCGTGAAAGTATTCACATTTTCCGGCAATGGCACGATATTTTGCGCACTCAAAATGGTGAATGCAATTAGCGTAAAAACTGTTTTTTTTATCCAAACGCCTAATGTGATTATTGCTGTTCCTACAATGGTGAATGCAATTAGTGTAAAAACTGTTTTTTTCATCAAATTTTCCTTGTTTTTTGGTTTCTGAAATTTAAGCAATTTTGTGTCTATAAATCGCATAAAAATATTGGGTGTTTTCTTTGAATTTACACGAAAAAAATTGTAAATTTTGCCCCCGGATTTGTGGGGAAAATAGAGAATTTAGAGGGAATCAGATGGCAAAAGTAAAACCATTTCGGGGCTTGCGTCCAAAATCAGAATTTGCAAAAGAAGTTGCATCGCCGCCGTATGATGTTTTGAATGCAAAAGAGGCGCGAGAAATCGTGAAAAATCATCCGAATTCATTCTTGCGCGTGAACAAAGCGGAACTCGAATTTGACGATAATATCAGTTCGTACAGCGAGGAAGTTTATCAACGCGGCAAAGAAAATTTGCAAAAATTATGGGAAAATGGGTTAATGATACGCGATGAAAAACCGTGTTTTTATTTGTATCGACTGACGATGAATGGCAAATCTCAAACTGGGCTTGCAACGCTAACTTCGGTCGCAGAATACGATAGCGGAAAAATTAAAAAACACGAGCACACGCGTCCCGAAAAAGTCAACGACCGCGCAAATCATATTTTGCATCTCGGTGCGCAAGTCGGCCCTGTTTTTTCGACTTTTCACGAAAATGCAACGGTGAATGATATTTTCACTAAAATTTCATCTATGCCAGCCGAAACGGATTTTACCGCCGATGACGGTGTGCGACACGAATTTTGGGTGATTGACGATGCAACGCAAATTCAAGAAATTACCGATGCATTTGCGAAAATTCCAGCACTTTACATCGCAGATGGACACCATCGGAGTCAGTCGGCTTCGGAAGTTTGTCGGCGTTTAACCGCAAAAAACCTAGATTGCACAGACGATGCGATTCACAATCATTTTCTGAATGTGCTGTTCAGCGAGCACGAATTGGATATTTTGCCATATAATCGCGTTGTGCGAGATTTGAACGGACTCTCGCTCGACGAAATTCTTGAACAAGCGAAAACTCATTTTTC
>JADHUZ010000092.1 GCA_016784265.1 Fidelibacterota bacterium | reverse complement strand
CAATTGTGAGTAAATCTACCGATCCCGTAAATCCAAACAAAATCGACATTCCGAAAAGCATAATCCCGGAAGCCGTACCACCGAAAATCACATATTTCAACGCCGCTTCGTTGCTTCGTTTTTCTTTCCGATTGAATCCAGCAAGCAGATATTGACCAATGCTAACCATTTCTAACGCGAGATAAATCATCAATAAATTCGTCGAGCCAACGAGGAAAAACATTCCCAAAATCGTCGCCAACAGAATAATAAAATACTCCGCACTCAGCGATTTTCTAGTATCATCCGAATAGACAGAAATCCAAATCGTAACCACACCAGCGAGCAAAAACAACCATTTGAAAAAATGAGCAAATCCATCATCGAGCAACATCGGTAAATGGTTTCCTTTGGTACCAGAAAATAAAGCGCTTCCCGTCGCAGGATTGAGCGACAAAATCCAGCCTGTCAGCAACAAAACCACTACTGCAATAATCGAGCGTGCAATCTTTGATTTGGTCATAATCGCAGAAAGAACCAACACCAAAATGCCGACACTTAGTGCAATTTCCGGATAAAGATATTGTAAACTGTTTAGGTTCGACATTTTATGGCAACCACGATAAAGTTACAGGATTGTTTACCATTTCGATAATCGAATCCATCGTGTTTTTCATCAAATCCAACATAGGTTGTGGATAAACTCCGAGAAAAATGGTAACAACAATCAACGGCACGAGATAAGCAATTTCAAATGTTTTGATTTCTGCAATATCGTTGTATTTTTCATTGAATTTGCCTAAGAAAATTCGCTGATACGCCCAGAGAAAATATCCAGCGTTGAATAAAATCCCAAGCGTTGAAACAATGACAATTCCAGTGTACATCGGAAATGCACCGATAAAACACATCGCTTCGCTGATAAATCCAGAAAATCCCGGCAAACCGAGTCCAGCAAAGAATGCTACAGCCATAATACCTGCATAAATCGGCATTTTACTCGCCAATCCACCAAAACCATCAATGTCACGATGATGTGCGCGTTCATAAATAATTCCGACAAGCATAAAGAGCATCGCTGTAATTGTTCCATGATTGAACATTTGGAACAATGCGCCGTTCATTCCTGCTTGTGCGGCTTCTGGCGATGCTTGTTGCAAACCAACAACCGCCGCCATTCCGAGCAAAACATAACCCATGTGATTGACCGACGAATACGCAACCAGTTTTTTCAAATCCGTCTGAGCGAGCGCACACATCGCACCATAAATCACATTGATTAAACCAAGAACCGCGAGCATTGGCGCAAACCAAACCGTCCCTTCTGGCAAAATCGGATAGGAAATTCGTAAAATTCCGTAAGTGCCCATTTTCAACAAAACGCCAGCAAGAATGACCGAAATTGCCGTTGGTGCTTCCACATGCGCCAGCGGCAACCAAGTATGAAATGGAAAAATCGGCACTTTAATCGCAAATCCGAAAAATAGTGCGAGAAAGACGATGATTTGAAATCCGCGTGTAAAATTTGCCACTTCGGCTTGCATTTCGAGAAAACTGAAAGTACCCGTTTTGAAATACAAAGCAATCATCGCCAAGAGCATCACGACAGAACCAGCAAGCGTGTATAAAAAGAATTTGATTGCGGCATATTCGCGTTTTGGACCGCCCCAAATTCCGATAAGAAAATACATCGGCAGGAGCATTACTTCCCAAAAAATGTAAAACAGGAAGAAATCCAGAGAAACGAAAACGCCCATCATTCCAGTATTGAGTAGCAGAAACATCATAAAATAGCCTTTGACTTTCTTTTTGATGCTCCACGATGCGAAAATCGAAAGGAACATCAGCAATGGTGTTAAAATCACCATCGGCATCGAAAGTCCATCCACACCAACGAAATACGAAATATTGAATGCCTTAATCCATTCGTATTTTTCCATAAATTGATACGCACCTTCCGAGCGATCAAAATTCATCAACAGCGCAATGGCTAAAATTAATTGAATTGCTGTAACAAAAACCGAAGTCCAACGAATCCAATCATGTTTTTTGGAGGGCAAAATCATCACCGCACCCATTCCGAGAATTGGTATAAAAACCAACCAAGTTAGTATATGTTCAAACAACAGGAAATCCCCCTACATTAATTTTTCTAAAAATGCTAAAATCACAACTCCAACGATTGCCATCGCCAGATATTGCTGTAATTTACCCGTTTGCAAACGGCGAAGTTTACGCCCAATTAATAGCGTTGCACGCCCAAATCCGTCCACAATCCAGTTATCAATCACGACATCATCAAAAGTTTTCGCAACTTTCGAGCCTAAAATTGAAAGTCTGCCAAAACCATCGATTACTTTTTGGTCTAAAATATTGTAATCGAACCAATAGATTTTTCGGCAGAGCCACAAAAAAGGATCGATGATGCGTTTTTGATAAATCTCGTCAATAAAAAATTTGTTGAAACTCAGTTTGTAACCCAGTGCCATTTTTGTTGCCATGTTCTCGGCAGAAATTTTCTTCTTAAAATAAACAAGCCACGCAAGAAAAATTCCAAAGCCCGCAATCACAACAGAAATCGCCATCGCAGGATAATGCGCCACATGAATGCTATGCTCCAAATGATGTAAAAAACCTGTCATACTTTGCGTGAGGTTGTGCGGAACGGGCACCAAATCTTGAAACCAGCCATGTGCAAAATTGAAATGAAATCCTTTTCCAAATGCGTAAAACACAAAAATACTCATCGAAGATAAAACAATAAGCGGAATGGTCATCGTAGATGGATTTTCGTGGACATTTTGATGGACTTCTTCGTTGGCCGGCTTGCCATAAAATGTCATAAATACTTGTCGGAACATATAAAACGCTGTCATCAGTGCGGCACCAAATCCGAACACAGGCAAAAGCAAATGCGCTGGATTTTGCATCGCATACGCTAAAGTTCCGCCCAAAATCGCATCTTTGCTCATAAATCCAGAAGTCAGCGGAACGCCTGCAATGGCAACTGTTGCGATTAAAAATGTCCAAAAAGTTTTCGGCATTTTGGATTTGAGTCCACCCATATTTCGCATATCTTGCGGGTCGGTTTCGTGGTCACCAACTTTATGCAAAGCGTGGTGCATCGCATGAATGACACTGCCCGAGCCCAAAAACAGACAGGCTTTGAACCAAGCGTGCGTCATCAAATGAAACAGTCCAGCAGTGTAGGAACCAACTCCGATTGCCATTACCATATAACCTAATTGCGAAACCGTTGAATATGCCAAAACGCGTTTGATGTCGTTTTGCGTTAGTGCAATAATTGCGGCGCCGAAAGCCGTAAATCCGCCTGTGTAAGCAATCACCATCGCGGCTTCTGGCGTGAGAATCGGAAAAATCCGAAGCACAAGATACACACCTGCGGCGACCATCGTTGCGGCATGGATGAGCGCAGAAACTGGTGTTGGACCTTCCATCGCATCGGGCAACCAAACATGAAGCGGAAATTGTGCTGATTTTCCAACTGCACCGAGAAAAAGTAAAATACCGCCAATTGTGAGAATTGTCGTATTCATATCAGCAACGCCTGTGTAAATTTCTGAAAATGCAAAACTGCCAACATGACTCGTGATTAGCATAATTCCGGCAAACATGCCGATATCACCGATTCTGTTGGTGATGAATGCTTTTTTGCCCGCATCTGCCGCAGATTTTTTCTCAAACCAAAACCCAATGAGCAAATATGACGAAAGTCCGACAAGTTCCCAGAAAATGTAAATCATAAAAAGCGACGCTGAAATTACAATTCCATACATTGAAAAAGTGAAAAGCGACAAAAATGCAAAATATCGTGAATAACGCGGATCGTCTTTCATATATTCTGTCGAATAAATATGCACCAAGAATGAAACCAGCGAGACAATAAGAAGCATAATTCGCGCCTGATTGTCCACCAAAAGTCCGAGTTCGATTTTGAATGCACCAAGATTAACCCAGTTGAATAAAATCTGTGCATCAGCCATTTCGGGCACTGTGTAATCGAAAATCATTTGGAAAAAGAGAATTACGGAAAGTAACAATCCAATTCCAACAGTCGAAATCGAAAACCAATCGCCGCCACGCGATAGGCGTTTTCCGAAAAATATATTTCCAACAAACGAAACAAGCGGAATAAATAAAATAATAATTGCGAGAATGAATTGACTTTCCATCTATCCTCCGAGTTCCGATGCTTCATCGACATTGATTGCCTTGAAATTGTAATACAAATTCAGAACAATCGCCAGCGCGACTGCGGCTTCTGCGGCGGCAATCACGATGACAAACAGCGCGAAAATATCGCCTGTAACATTCCAAATTCCACTCCGAGAAAACGCGATGAAATTTATGTTGGCAGAATTAAGAATCAACTCCACGCCCATCAAAACACCGATGGCATTTCGGCGCGTAATCACGGCAAATAAACCGAGACTAAACAACGCCGCCGAAACGATTAACATTAATTGTAGATTCATACTGATTCTTTCATTTTTTGTTTTTGTTCACTGTTTACTTCAATAACACCATTTTTTGATACAATATTTCTGCAATTTCAAAAGGATTTTCAGATTCTCCTATTTCAATAGCAAAAAAATCTCCAAATAATCGATTGGATAAAATTTTAATATTTTCTATTCCAATACTTTCAAATGAAAAATCATTGATATTGCCTCGATTTGACAATCTGACAATCAAAACATTTGGTACAATTTCATCTCCTCTCTCACCATTCGAATAACAATACCATTTAGAATTTTCAACTCGATATTCAAAATCACCAAGAAAAAAAGTTTGTGAAAAACTGACCGAATACAGAAAGAGAAATTGAAACAAAAATAACCATTTCAAAATGTTAATTTTTTTTATTTTCATTGGATATTATCCCTCAAATAGATCATAGAAAAACACGCCATTTTCTGTTCCTACGAATAAACGATTGGTAGTGCTATCAATTAAAATCTGTAGGACACAGGGTATTTCAGGTGTTTCTATTTCACTCCAGTTATTCCCATTGTTATTAGAATGCAAAATCTGATTGTTGGTGATCACAAAGACATGATTAGAAAAATCTGGGTGAATAATAATATCGGAACAACCCATTTCATTTAGAGAAATTTCCCAGTTTTCACCGCCATCTTCTGTTTTTAAGACCGAACCATACGATACCAAAAACACTTCATCTGCATTGTCTGGATTTATTTCTATTTCTTTGATTGTATTTTCTGCTGGAATTAACCCGTTGAAATCTATCGAACTCCATGTTTCTCCCTTGTCAACTGATTTACTTACAAAACCCATATCAAAAATATTCATTCCACCAATCCACATTATTTGTTCATTGCTCCGACACACTGCAAAATCTAAAGAAAATCCTAAATTTGAAGGTATTATACTGCTAATCATATGCCACGGATCTCCTATCTCGGAAATGCTGAAAATTGGTCCACTTGCTCCCAAAATACTATTATCTGACAATTTTTGAAATCGATATAAAAAATAATATCCTGTCCCCCCTTCCGCTTCCAATCCATCATCACAGGTTATCCAGCTGCCACCCTCATCCATCGAAGCGAACACACCGTGTTCGCTTGTAGATAGAGGCAAAGAATTGCATAGAATCCTATTTTCATTATCCACAATGACATCTTGCACGCCAAACATTATGCTATTATTCTCTTGAGTCGAATCTGATAAACCAAGAAATTCCCAATTACTGTTCAAATCCTCAATTCTTCGCCTCCACAATCCTTGAGTTCCAGCACAAACATATAAATAATTCTCATATTTTCTCAATTTCCAAATTTTAACACCACTTAATCCCCAATCGTGCCACTCAACAAAAAAAGAATCTGCACAACAAATCTCCTCACAAGGATAAAACCCATCCGAACAACCGCTTCCCAATGCAAAATTCACCACCTGTACTACATCCAACACATTGATCGTTTCATCCGTATTCACATCTGCTGCCCAGAGTTCATATTCCGTCGC
>JADHUZ010000091.1 GCA_016784265.1 Fidelibacterota bacterium | reverse complement strand
CTCACGCAGCAGCAAATTTCTGAAAAACTCGGGATTTCGCGACCGGGAGTTTCGAGATTGCTGAGTGGAGCGCGCAATCATGGAATCGTGCATATAAAAATCGTGGATCCATTTAAAAATGGCACGCGGCTGGAAAATGCGCTCAAGAAACGATTCAATTTGAAGAAGGTAATCATTGTTCCTGCGGATAAAAATTCAAATCTGGTAAAAAAACGATTGGGCAAAGCCGCTGTACTTCTACTTGATAAAATTGTAGAAGAAAATATAATTTTAGGGATTTCCTGGGGAACGACAATGCAAGAAGTGGCTCGTCAATTGCACCATAAGCCGATGAAAAACACGATTGTCGTGCAACTAAATGGCGGGATTTCCCGCGCTGAATACGACACACATGCAAGTGAAATCGCGCAAGTCATCGGCGAAAAATACAACGCTGTTCCCTATTTGCTTCCGCTTCCAGCGATTGTGGATAGTCCAGATTTGAAAAACGCAATCGTCTTCGATCGCAACATTAATCGCACTTTAAAACTGTCAAAAAAAGCCGATATTGCGATGTTCACAATCGGTTCTTTTGATCGCAATTCCGTTTTGGTGAAAGCCGATTATTTTGAAAAAGAAGAGGTCGAATCACTAATTCAAAATGGCGCAGTTGGCGATATTTGCTCGCGCATCATATCGAGCGATGGAAAAATTTGCTCACAAGGATTGGATGCAAGGACAATTGGCATTGAATTGGAAGAAATTCGGGAAAAACCGTATTCTATTGCTGTCGCCGGCGGGAAGAAAAAATTTCGGGCAATTCAAGCCGGACTGAGGGGAAATTGGTTCAATTGTTTAATTACTGATGAATCGGTTGCTGAAAAATTATTGGACAACGAATGAGCGAGAAGAAAAAAATAGCCATCGGCGCTGATCACGGCGGTTTTGAGATGAAAGAATTTCTGAAAGAATTTCTTATCAAGTCCGGACATTCTGTGATTGATTGCGGAACAGATAGTAAAGATTCCGTGGATTATCCAAAATTTGCGCATGCTGTGGCGAGTAAAATTTCCGAAGGAACTGAGGATTTCGGCATCATCGTGGACGGTGCTGGGATTGGTTCCGCGATGGTTGCAAACAAAGTGAAAGGCGTTCGTGCGGCGCTGTGTTATGATATCTCCACCGCTCGAAATGCCAGAGAACACAACGATGCGAATGTTTTGACTTTGGGTGCAGGTTTAGTCGGTTTTGATTTGGCGAAACAGATTCTCGAGATTTTCCTTTCTTATCGGTGCATCGCAGATCGCCATTTGCGGAGAGTTCAGATGATCAAATACATGGACAGTCAACAAGGTGAAAAAAATCAAACAGAGGACAAAATGATTGACATTTCTAACGAAGATTTAGCCCGCGTCGCTGAAAAAATAAAAATTTTGATGAATCAAGATTCCCCGAAAAACGACGATCATTGTGACTCGGACATGATTTGTCGTTGTGGAATTTGTTTCGAGAAAAAGCCAGAAACAATTCGAAAATTCATTGATTTCGGTGTAGAACGAATCGGATATCACAACGGCACTGGCTGTGAATGTGTTCCAGAAGACATCGCAAAATGTATTGATCACACGCTTCTCAAGCCGGATGCAACGGAAAACGACATCAAAAGAATTTGCACCGAAGCCAAAGAATACAATTTTGCCGCCGTTTGCATCAGTCCGAGCTATGTGAAATTGGCAGCGCAAGAATTGGCTGGGACATCGGTAAAAGTTTGCACGGTTGTCGGATTTCCTTCCGGTGCTCACAGATCGGAGATCAAAGCACTGGAAACTCGGCAAGCGATTCGGGATGGCGCAAAAGAAATTGACATGGTGATCAATATCGGTGCTCTGAAAAGTGGCAATGATGATTTGGTGTATCGAGATATTCGCGCCGTTCGTGAGGCATGCGTAGATGGAAGCGCAGTTTGTAAAGTGATTATCGAAGCGGCATTTTTGAACGATGACGAAAAAAAACGAGCAATTCAATTGGCAAAAAAAGCCCGCGCGGATTATGTTAAAACATCCACGGGATTTGGCCCTCACGGAGCCACTGTGGACGATGTTGCACTGATGAGTCAAATTGTCGGGCAAGTCGGCATGGGCGTGAAAGCGGCGGGCGGCATTAAATCTTTGCAAGATGTGAAAGAAATGGTTTCAGCAGGTGCAACGCGAATTGGCGCGAGCGCGGGAATTAAAATAATTAAAGAGGCAAAAACGGTAACGCTATCAAATTAAAATGGAGAAAAAATCAATGGTAGATCTTAGAGGATATGTTTTTTTGGATAAACTTCAACCGCAATATGCGGCGTATCTCGGTACGGTGGCAAAAGGATTTTTGCCGATTGCGGGAATGGCTTCGCTTTACGTCGAAATATCGCCTGGAATCGAAATCAACAGAGTGACGGATATTGCGTTGAAATCAACCAACGTTACGCCAGGAATGCAAATCGTTGAGCGACTTTACGGCTTGTTGGAAATTCATTCTTTTTCGCAAGCAGATGTTCGTCAAGCGGGACAGGCGATCTTAGATGCATTGGATTTGAAAGAAGAAGATCGCTGGAAACCGAAAATTTTTTCCAGTCAAGTGATCCGAAAAATTGATGACCATCAGACGCAATTGATCAATCGGATGCGTTTTGGAAATATGATTGTCCCTGGCGAAACATTGTATGTGATGGAAGTTCAGCCAGCCGCGTATGCCGCATTAGCCGCAAACGAAGCGGAAAAAGCCGCAGAAATTAATATTCTGGATGTTCGTTCGTTTGGAAGTTTCGGGCGAGTTTACCTCGGCGGCGAGGAGCGAGATATTGATGTCGGTTATCGAGCGGCGGTAAAATCTATCGAAGAAGTAACAGGACAAGAAAAACATTAAAATTTGTTAATCCAAAAGGGAGGAAAATAAAATGGCAGAAGCATTAGGAATGCTTGAAACAAGAGGATTTCCGGCAGTCGTTGAAGCCGCAGACGCAATGGTGAAAGCGGCAAAAGTCGAGCTGGTTTCCTACGAAAAAACCGGTGGTGGCTATGTTACGGTCAACATTCGTGGTGATGTAGCAGCCGTAAAAGCTGCTTGCGAAGCTGGCAAAGCCGGCGCCGCGCGAGTTGGGGAAGTCGTCGCAGTGCATATCATCGCTCGTCCGCATAGCAATGTGGATGCGGTATTGCCGCTCGGTCGTAGTGCAGAGGGCAGAAAAAAGTCACAAAAAACGGACTAATTCATGATTCTGGCTAAAGTTGTTGGAACGGTTGTTTCAACCAGAAAAGAAGAAAGCCTGGAAGGACTGAAATTCCTCGTTCTTCAGCAGGTGGATTTGGATAAAAATCTGAAACCGGGATTTGTAATTGCTGCCGATGCCGTCGGCGCTGGCGTTGATGAAATGGTTCTCTACGCAACCGGCAGTTCAGCTCGTCAGACAATCAAAACGGACAAGCGTCCGTGCGATGCTGTCGTGATGGCAATCGTGGATAATTGGGAAGTTGACGGTGAAATCAAATACAAAAAAGGCGTTGATGACTAATTTCATTGAGGGAAATTCGCAATGGCGCGGTTGACCGAAAAACAAATCGAAGAGTTGGCATCACAGCTGGTTGATGCGATTGCAAGTGGGAGGTCTCTGGATTCGGCGAATTCGATAGAATCGCTGAATACTGGCATTTTTCCCGATATTGATTCTGCAGTCAAAGCGGCGTGCAAAGCATTTCGAGAATTGATGGCGATGACGTTGATCAAACGTAACGAAATTATTTACAGCATTCGATCTTTGATGAGAGAGCATGCCGTGGATTTAGCCGAGCGCGCTTACAACGAAACTGGTTTGGGGCGACGAGAGGATAAAATCCAAAAAAACCAACTTGTCATCGAAAAGACACCAGGCCCGGAGATATTAAAACCTATCGCAGATAGTGGCGACCGTGGTTTAACTTTGATTGAGTTGGCACCGTATGGAGTGATTGGCGCAATTACGCCGGTTACAAATCCGACTTCGACGATTATTTGCAATACAATCGGGATGGTTTCCGCTGGGAATGCAGTTGTGTTTAATGTGCATCCATCGGCTAAAAACGTCAGTATTTACAATGTCGCATTGATCAACAAAGCGATTATTGACGCCGGCGGACCGCCGAATTTGGTTACGACCGTGAGCGATCCAACAATCGAAAGTGCGCAAGAATTGATGCGCCATTCGGGTGTGAATCTTTTGGTCGTTACCGGCGGTGCGGGAGTTGTCAAAGCCGCGATGCAAAGCGGAAAACGATCCATCTGTGCCGGTCCCGGAAACCCGCCAGTTGTCGTGGATGAAACAGCAGACATTGATAATGCTGCAAAATCCATCGTCAAAGGTGCTTCGATGGATAACAATATCATCTGTGTTGATGAAAAAGAAGTGTTTGTTGTCGAATCTGTCGCTGATAGGCTTTTGTCAGCGCTAGAATCGGCTCATTCGTTTATCTTGAATCCAACGCAACTTCGTCAACTGGAAAAGGTTATTTTCGAAAAGGATAACGGACGTGGCAAACCCGCTGTGATTGAGAAATCTTTAATCGGGAAAAACGCACGGGAGATTCTTAGCAAAATAAATGTTGATGTAGATGACAAAATCAGGCTCGTAATTGCTCCAGTTGAGAAAGATCATCCGCTCGTTTGGACAGAACAGATGATGCCAGTGCTTCCGATTGTTCGGATGCCGAACGCCGATGCCGCGATTGACATCGCAAAGGAAGCGGAACAGGGCAACGGACATTCCGCGGTGATGCATTCCAGAAATCTGGATAATCTCAGTAGGATGGCGCGGCTCATGGATTGTAGCATTTTCGTGAAAAATGGTCCCGCACTGGCTGGTTTGGGGCACGGTGGCGAAGGATTTAGTTCGTTTACCATCGCCAGCCCGACAGGAGAAGGCATCACTAATCCGCGCAGTTTCGCTCGCGAGCGACGATGCGTTCTGGTGGATCATTTTAGGATTGTGTAGATGAGAAGTTATCCGGCAATTGCTCTCATTGAGTTTTCCAGCATCGCGACAGGCATTCTCACAGGCGATGCAATGGTCAAAAAGGCGCCGATTAGCGTCCTCAAATCTGGCACAGTCCACGATGGGAAATATCTAATCCTCATCGGAGGTAGCGTTGCCTCCGTCGAGGAATCATTTACCGAAGGAATTTCTATCGGCGGCGAACAGATTTTGGATAGAGTCATCCTTCCGAATGTTCACAGGCAAGTACATCGCGCAATTTTGGGCGAGCGAAAGCCATTTCGATACGAATCACTCGGTGTAATCGAAACCAAAACCGTCGCGGCGACCATCCAATCTGCAGATGCGGGCATAAAAGGTGCAAATGTGGATCTAATCGAAATCCGATTAGCCGATGATATCGGTGGAAAAGCATTTGCGGTCTTCAACGGCGAAGTGGAAGATGTCGAAGTCGCGATTGACATTGCCCAAAACGCCGTAACCAATCCAGATTTCTGGCTACGCGATACAATTATCCCGAAAATTCATCCCGGAATGGTCGAGCAAATTGACCAATCCACCCGATTCTACTCCACAAAGTTAAAATCACTCGAAGGGCGCGAATTGTAAAATGAAACTCGGGAAAGTATTTGGAACGGTAACGCCGTGCGAGGTTTATCAGGGACTCGATGGTGTGCCAATGCTTTTGGTTCAGCCGCTGGATAAACACCAAAATCCGACTGGTGAGCCGATTGTGGCGGCGGATTCGACGAGAATGGCTGGCCCGGGAGAGTTAATTTATTACGAAAGTTCACGAGAAGCGGCGCTTCTGCTCGAGCCGTGGTTTGTGCCTGTGGACGATGCAATCATCGGGATTGTGGACGATGTGCATTTGCTATCTTCGGAAGATGATTCGAAATGATTCTCGCAAAAGTCTGCGGCACAATCCATTCAACCATCAATCACGCTTTCTATGATGGGCATAAAATCCTCGTTGTGGACAAATTAACCATCGATGAGAAGCCATCCGGCGATTATCTTATCGCTGTGGATACCGTCGGTGCCGGT
>JADHUZ010000090.1 GCA_016784265.1 Fidelibacterota bacterium | reverse complement strand
AGCACTTGAGGAAATTCGTCAAACTGGCAAAATGAGTGACGAAACGAAATCAGCACTCAAAAAAGCGACGGAAGAATTCAAAACTGGATTCGTTCTTGATTGATTATTGGCTGGGGAGTGTTGCATTGGCATCGGGAGCGATTTCTTAATGGTTGGGACAAATTATTTTGTTAAAGTAATGGGAATTTTATGGCAAATTTAAAGGACATTCGCGATCGAATCAAATCCATTCAGAGTATTCAGCAGGTAACGAGTGCGATGAAAATGGTAGCGGCGGCAAAGTTGCGGCGAGCACAGGAGAAAATGGAACAGGCGCGTCCTTATGCAGAGCGATTGCAAGGCGTGATTGAAAATCTATTACCAGATGTTGACCGCGAGATGTTAAATTTACTCGAAATCCGTGATGTGAAACGCATCGGTTATTTGGTTGTAACCTCTGATCGCGGTTTGGCGGGTTCGTTCAATACGAATGTTGTCAAAAAAGCGGAGTCTGAAATTGGCGAATTGGGTAAGGTCAATGCGGATTTGTTTTGCATTGGGAAGCGCGGACGCGATCATTTTAAGAAGCGCGATTATTCGATTATTGAAAGTCACACGGAATTTTGGAACGAATTGTATTTTGCACACGCATTAAAATTTGGCAATGGTATTATCAGCCATTTTTTGAGCGGAGAAGTTGATGAAATTCGCGTTGTTTACAATTGGTTTCGCAATGTCGGAATGCAAGAAGTGCAAATTGAAAAGTTGCTTCCGCTTTCGTTTGATGGTGAGCAAAAACGCTACGGTGACCGTATTTTTGAGCCGAATAAAAAGGCAATTGTCGAATCACTCATTCCGCGACATTTGAATATCCAAGTGTGGAAATACTTGCTAGAATCGTTTGCATCTGAGCAGGCGGCGCGAATGGTGGCAATGGAAAATGCGACCGAAAACGCAGGCGAGATGATTCAATCGCTGAAATTGGAATTCAACAAAGCACGACAGGCTTCGATTACAACCGAAATGCTCGAGATTGTTGGTGGAGCGGAAGCACTTTCGGAATAAAGTTTGAAATAAATTTAGGAAAAAAGGAAAATAATGGCAAAAGAAGGAAAAATTAATCAGATAAAAGGTGTGGTTGTGGATGTCGTTTTTGAGGACGGCAACTTGCCGAATATCTTAAATGCGCTCGAATTGACACGCGATGACGGTACGAAACTTGTGCTTGAAGTGGCGCAACATTTGGGTGATTCGACGGTTCGGACGGTCTCGATGGATTCTACAGATGGACTCCAACGCGGGCAAAAAGTTGTTGATAAAGGCGAGCCGATTACGGTTCCCGTCGGAGAAGAAGTGCTCGGCAGAATGTTTGATGTGCTCGGAAATCCGATTGACAACAAACCCGCACCGAAAGTGAAAAAGCGATTGCCAATTCACCGTAGTGCACCAAAACAGGAAGATTTAACGACCTCGACAGATGTGTTGGTTACAGGAATCAAAGTGGTAGATTTGATGGAGCCATATACGAAAGGCGGAAAAACAGGACTTTTCGGTGGTGCTGGTGTTGGAAAAACGGTGTTGATTCAGGAATTGATTCATAACATCGCCACGGAACATGGCGGATATTCTGTATTTGCTGGCGTTGGAGAACGGACTCGAGAAGGCAACGATTTGTATCTCGAAATGACCGAATCGGGCGTTATTGACAAGACGATGATGGTTTTTGGGCAGATGAATGAGCCGCCGGGTGCACGGTTGCGCGTTGGACTTTCCGGACTCACGATGGCTGAGTATTTTCGCGATGAGGAAGGCAAAGATGTGTTGCTTTTTGTGGATAATATTTTCCGTTTTACGCAAGCCGGTTCGGAGGTTTCGGCACTGTTGGGACGAATGCCATCGGCGGTGGGTTATCAGCCAACACTCGGCACGGAAATGGGTGAATTGCAAGAACGAATCACTTCAACGAAGAAAGGTTCTGTTACATCGGTGCAGGCGATTTATGTGCCTGCTGATGATTTGACTGATCCCGCACCCGCGACAGCATTTGCACATTTGGATGCGACAACGGTGCTCGAGCGCAAAATTGCGGAATTGGGAATTTATCCAGCAGTAGATCCGCTTGCTTCGACTTCGCGAATTTTGGATCCACGAATTATCGGCGACCGTCATTATCAAGTGGCACGAAATGTGCAGGAAGTTTTGCAAAAATACAAAGATTTGCAAGACATTATCGCAATTTTGGGAATGGATGAACTTTCGGACGAGGATAAAACTACGGTTCATCGCGCACGGCGGATGCAAAAATTCTTATCGCAACCGTTTTTTGTTGCAGAGCAGTTTACGGGAGTTCAAGGACGCTATGTTTCGCTCGAAGATTCTGTAGCAGGTTTCGAAGCGATTCTGAATGGCGATGCCGATGAATTACCAGAAAATGCGTTTGCGTATGTTGGCTCAATTGACGAAGCGTTCGACAAAGCGAAAAAAGAGGATGCGGCGTAAATGAGCAAATTTGCTTTGGAAATTATCACATCGATTGGTTTGACGGACTTGGGCGAGGTAGAATATCTTCGTGCGCCTGGGTTAGATGGACTTTTTGGTGTGATGAAAAACCATGCTCCAGCGATGATTTCTATGGATGTCGGTGTTTTGAAAATTGTGCAAAATGGCAAAGAATCGCTTTGGGCAACGAGCGGTGGAATCGCTGATATTCGCAAAGATAAAGTGCAATTGCTATTGGAAACTGCTGAAAAATCGGATGCAATTGATATCGAACGAGCAAAAAAATCAGCAGAGCGAGCAAAACAGCGGCTTGCGGACCAAAGGGCAGACGCCGCCCGTGCGAAAGCCAGTCTTTCGCGTGCTATCAATCGGGTGAAACTCGGAGGGATTTAGACAGAATTTATTAAATCTGCTTGAAGCCTTTTGTGAAATTTATGGTGCGAAACGACGGCAAAGCATATGAAAAAACTTTTTCTTTGATAACCCAGTCTGACAAAGTTTTATGCCGACGAAGCACCGTCTCGGTTTTTGCCGAAATTCGCTTTCCTTTGATTTTTAGGAAATTTTTCGGGATTTTTGGCAATTTCCACGAAAAAGCACCGGCGATAAATTTCAATAAATTTCTCATTTCTGACATATCCCAATCGGGATTCATCTGCAATTGTGATGTTTCCAATTTCAGATGTTTTGAGCGTTTTTGTCCGGATTTTCTGTCCCATTGAATCGCATCAAATTTTGAAAAAAGAAAAGTCTGCATATTTTGCTCAAATGCCGCCGAATCTGCATTTTTTATGGCTCTTTCGAGAATAGGAAAAGGCATCCATTCAAGCCAGCGTTTGACATTTTCTTGGTAGTATTGTGCGTTAATCCAAACCGAATCGCTGTGCAAAAACAGCGCTTTTGCCGTTTCTGATATTGGTTTTTCAAACTGGAATAGCCACAACAAAAGCACAAATGTAGAAAATGGATATTTTTTTGTGAAATCAGTTCGACTGATTTTCATTTCCAAATTTGGATTAAACGAATTGGAAAATCCAGCGGGAATATCATCAGAATTTTGCGTCAGAATATGATGCCCCAAACTGCGGCAGCGCGAATCCACAATATCCAAATCGAGCCACACGGATTTTTCTAATTCGTCCTTCATCGTTCGTCCTTCGCTTGCAAACCAAACCGATTCGCTATCGTAAAAACCAGCAATTTGCCAATTTTTAAGATGATGCATAAAAACCGCTGAGCAAAATCCATCCAAATCGTTGGAAACAACCATCGGCAAATTTTCCACCACAAGCCACGGAAATCGTTCTACAATTTCTAATCGATCCAGCAAATTACCATGCCACCGAATTCACCGAGATTTTCGGTTTTTTCCATTTGGACATCACCAGCAATCTATCTATTTTCGTTGCTTGTCCGCGCTTTGATTTGCCCCAAATTTTCGTTACTTTTTTGTGATTGGCAATCGGATCTTCCAAAATTTGTATCAATCGAAAATCTGTTGTTTGTTCTAATCGTTTCCAAACCAATTCGGCGAGTTTTATGTTTTCCTCGCCGTTCTGTTGGACATCGCCAATCACCCAAACGCAAACACCGTCGTTGCAAAGCACATCAAAAACTTGCCGACTCGCCATTTCCATAAAATCCAAATACGGCTTGATTTTATGTGCATCATCGAGCGTTTTATCCACTGTTTCTTGTGGAATATCCAAAAACCAAAGCCGAATCCAATTGTAAAGTCCATACTTTATAACTTTTAAATATGGCGGTGATGAGACAACCAATTTGATTGTTTTTTTTTGAATCGCGGGAATGTTTTGCTCTGGCAAATCGCGAATATCACAGAGCGACGCAAAACCTTTTTTTTGAGGCGCGCCATCTCGAAAAAGACGGTCAACTTTCCATCGCAATTTTTCAAATACATCAATCGGCAAGAGTGGTAGGTTTTTTTCAGCGATATATTTTTTGATATAATTTGGGCTCATCGAAAATGTATTCGGCATGTCCACGCTCAAATAATTGGAATCGGTCATTTTGGCTTTCATTTTGCCATGAATAATACCCAAAATTGAAGCAATTATAAATCTATCTGTCCGATTTTTTTTATCCAATTTTTGCTTCAAAAAAACAAGTTGCGATAGTGTTTGATGATGAAAAATCGCCTGTATTTTTTCTGGTTCATTTTCGATGTTTTGTGCGGTTTGTTGTGCTTCTAAATTGGCAATCCTTTTGAGCGTTTCATCGAGCGTCGGTGGGTCAACTTTCGCAATTGTCAGAAAATAGGCGAGCGGATTTAAATCCGTGCCGATTCCAATTCTACCGTCGGCGCATGCCTGTGTTGCTGTCGTGCCGCGCCCAGAAAAGGGGTCCAAAACAGCATCGCCACGCTTGGTAAATTTTTCGATAAAATAATGTGGAATTCCGGGTGGAAACATTGCCATGTATGAGCACATCGGGTGGAACGGATGTCCCCAGGTTTTGTTAACAGATTTCCACTCCGTTTTGAGTTCAGCGGGCGACGACGACATAATCCAAAAATTTGTGCAGTTTGCCTGTTTTCGTGTCAGAAATTTCAGCGGAAACAAGATACAATCCTCGTGGCGCATCACCAAAATCTGTGCTTCCGTCCCACAAAACATAACTATCGCCGTTTTCGGATTCGTGATTCAAAAGACGCAACATTTTTCTGCCGTTTACATCAAAAATTTCAATTGTGATTGCGATGGATGGATATGGCATTTTCCACGAAATTATTGTTGATTCGATTGCCGGCTGAAATGGATTGGGCGAAATTTTTATGCCGACATTTTCTGGAAATTCTGTAAATACAACGCTATTTTTTTTGCCCGGTGTTGCACCCGCTTCATCAATGCAAAGTCGCCAATTTTCTGCAAAATTTGATGCGAGATGTAGGTTTGTTTTTTCGATAGAAACGCCTTTTTGATCGCCCCAATTGGTTGAGAAAATCAATGAATCTACGATCGAGGAATCCGGTTGAAGCAGGAAAATCGAATCGCCAGAATTGTTCAACGCAGGAAAATCATCGAGGACCAACGCATTTTGAATATCGGGAAATTGGATAAAAATTTGTGCGTCATCACAAATCACAAAATACTCGTTTTGCGCAAGAAAAATGGGTTCTTCGATTGTGGCATCTTTTCCGCTTGCATCTCGAATTGACCAGCCGAAAAGGTCAATTGCGTCTTCGGAAGAATTGTAAATCTCGATAAATTCTGCATTGCCAGAAAGCGGCTGAAACATAAATTCGTTGACGAGAATCGTGCCGAATGTGAACGGCAGAAAAATTTCCAAAGAATCAGAATTGTTGTTTTCGTCGTTTTCTATTATGATTTTCGCAAAAAACATATTATTCCCGTTAATAATTTCTATGTTAGGAAAAGCAATCTCCCAACTTTGAGATGGCAAAAGCGATGGAATTTCATCGATTGCGATTTGTTCGTTATTTTGGAGAATTTTCAGCATTGCAACAGGTGAATCGAGGTAGCCTTGATTTTTGACCGTAACGGAAATTTCAATCGTTGTTTCGTCAGAAAATTGATA
>JADHUZ010000089.1 GCA_016784265.1 Fidelibacterota bacterium | reverse complement strand
GCGAAACGGCAGAAATGCTTGGTGAATTGCTGTTTGATTTGGATAAGCCGATGGTAATTGATGCCGATGGTTTGCGCGCATTTCCGAAATGGAAAAAAATTCGCAAATTGAAATCGAAGGCTGTTTTTACACCGCATCAATCGCTTCTTGCGGATAGCCAATTTCTTTGACAATTACTTTCCCTGAAAATTCATTTCCTGGCGGCAAAAGCAATCCCACTTTGAAGCCACCAAATGTAATCGTGTGGCTTGATTCCACAGCGATTCCCATTTTTCTGCCCGTGTTTCCATCAATCCCCGATGGAATATCCACAGCAATTTTCACCGCCGAACTTGCATTTGTCCATGCAATCCACTCCCGATACAAACCGCCGACATCACGCGTCAATCCCGTGCCGAGCAACGCATCGAAAATAAAATCAGCACCATTCAAATCGGATTGAATATCATCATCCGAAACATCATTTTCCGAGAGAATTGGCACATCAGTTTTTTCCAACAAATTTAAATGGAATTTCGCATCACCGATAATTTCATCGAGCGATTTTGTAACATAGACCGTCAAATTTTGATAGTCATTTTCGGCAAGCACACGAGCGATTACAAATCCATCGCCACCGTTATTCCCACTTCCGCACAAAATCACGATGACTGAATTTTTATCAGGAAAGCGAGACATAAAAAAATCCGCACAACTTATCCCGGCTTGCGCCATCAAATTCTCGCCCGGAATGCCCATTTCGTCAATTGCTATTTTGTCAATTTCCTGCATTTGATTCGCGGTGTAAATTGGCTTCATTTTTCCCTCACAGCAGTTGCGGTTGCATATTCTTCACAATGCGAAATGGAAACGGCAATTTCGGTTTTTTTGCCCAAAAACAAAACTTCGGGTCTGCCTGTTTTTGTGACTCGGATTTCAACTTCTTTCATGGAAACATCCGGATTTTCATCTTTCAAAATTTTTATCACGGCTTCTTTCGCGGCAAATCTACCGGCAAATCGCACAGCAAAATCAGAATATTCTCGACAAAATTGGATTTCCCAATCCGAAAAAACGCGTTTTTCAAATCGTTCGCCTTGCGAATCCAATGATTTGCGAATTCGTTTAACCGAAACAATATCTGTGCCGACTTCAATCATCCCACAAAAGTTACGAATTTCATGCTTTCGCAGAAACAAAAAAGGCGTAGTTTCCCACGCCTTTCTGCAAATCTATTTGAAAAACAATTATTCATATCTATCAGCGTTTTTAATCATATCAATTTTGTAATCTGCTATTTCTCGCCACTTGCTATTGGCTCTCGCTTTTTCATAAGCTGCAATGGCTTCCGCACCAAGCCCGATACAATGGAGCGCATCACCTTTTTCTATCAACGCCGGCGCATAGGTCGTTTTGATTTTTAAACAAGAAGTCGCGGCATCCAGCGCGTCATCGCATTTCCCCAATTTATTGTATGACTGCGCGAGATAGGAATAGGCTTTGTAAAATTTTGGATTGATATCCACCGTTTTTTCCAGAGATTGAATCGCTTGATCAAACCGATTTTCTGCGACACAAATCCTACCCAAAAGGTAATGTGCTCTTTCATAATCAGGATTGATTCTTACAGCATTTTGAAAAGCCTTTATCGCGGCACCGTAGTTTTTTGATTCCATTTGGATAACGCCCATTTGATAATGTGCTTTTTCATAATTTTCATCCAATGCGATGGATTGCTTCAAATTATCCAACGAATTTTTATACTGCCCGTTTTTGTATTGAACCAACGCTAAACCATAATATGCTTTTGCATAAGTTGGTAAAACATCAATCACCCTTTGAAATTCTTCCGATGATTTTCGAAAATCACCTTCTTTCAGGTAAATCCATCCCATCTGAAAATTCGATTGATAAAATTTAGGGTCAAGGCGCAAAGCACTCAGATATTTTTCTTTTGCAACGGCGAGATTCCCTCGTTTGTGTTCCGTTTTCCCTTCATTGAAATACTGCTTCGCCCTGTTGGTTAGATCCGCACGATATTGTTCTTTTTGCGAGGTATCTAATTCTAAATTGATGGCTTGATTCAGAAAACTTGCACCTTTTTCATCATTACCACGCATAAATTGAGACATGCCCAAATAGTAGTATGACAAAGAATATTCGGGGCGTTTCTGAACCAATTTTGAAAAGACTTCATCAGATTTGTTTAAATCGCCAGCATCATAAGCTTTTCGACCGCTACTTCTCATATCTCCAAATATTGTGATTTTTTCTTGGAAAGAGCGAATCTTCTCATTTCCCGGATCAACTTTTAAAGCATGGTTCACATACTCATACGATTTATCGAGATTGTTCAGAAAGAAATATATTTGTCCAACACTAAAAAGTGCCGCAGTATTGGTCGAATCTTCTTCAAGAACGGACTTAAAAGATCGTACGGCACCATCAATAACTTCTTTCCGAAAATTATGTAAATTTTCATTTGATGGATCAAAATATCTACCGCGGCTCCAGTTCCCCAACGAATTTTCCAGGTCGCCCAAATAATAATAAACTGTCGCCAATCCATAATATCCAAAAATGTTCGTGGAATCTGTTTGCAGGATTAATTCAAATGTTGCCTTCGCTTCATCCCAACTTTTTGATTGGATAAATTTCTCGCCGCGCGCAGAAAGATCAGCGATATTCTGCTCGGCGAACAAATTTCCCATAAAAAAGACAAAAGATAAAATTACACGTTTCAATTTAGTTTCCCCATTTCAACATCGTGCTGAAGGCGGGATTCGAACCCGCACACCCGCTGGGCACTGCCCCCTCAAGACAGCGTGTCTACCAATTCCACCACTTCAGCGAAAATTCATCACTCCGTTTTTTCTTCCGGCGCTGCTTCTTCATCAGCAGGTTGAGGTGATATTTCCATCTGTTCGATTTGCTGCAATGCCTTGCCCGGACCATCAGAACTGCTTGTTTCAACATTTGTTGATAAAATTCCAATCACCAACGCAATCCCCATAAATGCCACAGCAAGATACGAGGTAAATTTGGTTAGAGCCGTCGCTCCTTTTTTCCCTCCAAGCGTGCTGCCGATACCGCCTCCTATTGCACCGGCAAGACTTTCTCCCTTGCCAGATTGCAAAACAACAATTACAAAAATTAATAAAATAGAGATTAGCACATGAAGGCTAATTAAAATTCCAAGAAACATATTTTCTCCTATCTAATTTTCATTTTCAACGATTTGAATCATCTCTAAAAAATCGTTGATGTCCAAACTTGCGCCGCCAATCAGCGCACCATCAATTTCAATTTCCCTTAACAATTCAGCGATATTGCCCGGTTTTACACTGCCTCCGTATAAAATCCGAGTTTCCTCTGCAACGCCTTTCCCTGCAAAACTTGCGATTTCCGACCGAATAAACCGATGCGCTTCCACCGCTTGTTCAACCGTGGCTGTTCTTCCTGTGCCAATCGCCCAAACTGGCTCATAGGCAAAAACCGTCCGATTCCAATTCGCTCCAAGCACGGGAAACACAGCCTGAACTTGCCTTTGCAAAACGGTTTCAGTTCGTCCATTGATTCGCTCATCTTCCGTTTCACCGACGCAGACCACAGTCAAAAAATTGTGAGAATGCGCCATTTTTACCTTTTTCGCCACATCGTCATCGGTTTCGCCAAAAACATGCCGACGCTCCGAATGACCGACCAAAACAGCGTCGCAACCCAAATCAAAAATCATCTCTGCGGAGATTTCACCAGTAAATGCACCGTTCTTCTCCCAAAACACATTTTGCGCACCAATCATAATTCTATCATCATTTCTAACCGAAATCATTTGATTTAGGTGCGTTGCAGAGCCGAATAAGATAATATCGGTTTGCAAATTATCCAACAAACGATTTTGTAAATTTTCAATATATTTTTTTGCCTGCGATGGCATCAGATTCATTTTCCAGTTGCCAGCAATAATTTTACGCCTCATTGTGGTCCTTTCCATTCGTACATTTTTCGAGCCGCTCTAACGCCGGCATTTTTTTCCCACTCAACAATCGCAACGAAGCACCACCACCAGTCGAAAGATGGCTCACTTCCCTATCCAATCCCATTTTTTTCAATGCGCTGGCAGAATCTCCGCCACCCACAATGCTCACCGCGCCATTTTTTGTGGAATCAATGATGGTTTTTGCAATTTCAAAAGTTCCTGTGGCAAAAGCAGGATTTTCTGAAACACCCATCGGACCATTCCACAATATCGTTTTTGCCGAATTCAAAATATTCTGATAGGCTCTAATCGTCTTCGCGCCAATATCAAATCCGGCATAATTTGCAGGAATTTGAGAAATATCCACGGACTCGCCAGATTTCGAATCAATGAATTCCGCGACGCAAACATCGCTGGGAAGTATGATTTTTTCTTCGCTCAAAAGATTGCGGACAATCGCACGGGAATCGTTATCAATCAGTGATTTTCCAATTTCCAATCCTCTTTCAGCAAAAAACGTGAAAACCATTCCGCCACCCAAAAGTATTTTATCCACTTTGGGTAATATTTTCTCGATCAAATCAACTTTGCCAGAAATTTTCGCACCACCCATTACAGCGACGAACGGATGGCGTGCGTTTTCCACTTCGCCGACGAGGAATTGCCATTCTTTTTCCATCAAAAAGCCTGCAAGCCGCCGATCGAAAAATTCTGCAATTCCTTCTGTGGAAGCATGCGCCCTGTGCGCTGTCCCGAACGCATCATTCACGTAAATTTTGCCAAATTGAGAAAGCCGTCTGGCAAAATCAGGATCGTTCTCTTGCTCACCAGAATAAAAGCGTACATTTTCCATAAGCACGATAGATTGAGGTGGTAAATTTTGAGTCAATTCCAACGCAGAATCGGACATAATATCCATTTCGAAAATCACGCGTTTTCCCAAAATATCTGCCAATTTCTGCGCAACCGGCTTCAGCGAAAAAGCAGGCTCGAGCGAACCTTTTGGTCTTACCAAATGAGAAAGCAAAATAACAGAACCGCCATCATTGATAATTTTTTCAATCGACAAAATCGCCGAGCGAATCCGAAAATCATCAACGATTATCCCATTTTGAATCGGAACATTAAAATCTACTCGCATCACGACTTGCGTATTTGCAAAGTCAAAATCACGAATTGTCTTGAGCTTCATAACCCGAAATTTACGAGTATTTCAAGGCAGATATCCAAGAAAAAAGAAATTATCTGAAATATTGATTCTCCGCATGTTGGCGGATCACAATATCAGAACTGATTAAGGTGATCGGCGAATATATGGTATCGTCGAAATAAGCCAGAAAACTCAGCGTTCTTCGCGTCTCCGCCGTGAAAAAAACCCATTCATCACAAAAATTCTCAGAAAAAATCGAATCGTTGCGAGTGGCAAAAACTGATATAACTTATCGCCAACCTTACCACTGAATTTCAACAAAATGGCTGCAGGCAACAAAAACCCGAGCCAACGAATTTGGTTTTGGAAATACAACGGATGTTTTTTGAAAAGTAGAGGTAAAACGGATTTGCCAAATTCTTCTAATCGTTTGCAGTGCGTTTGAAAGTCTGGGTGATTTTCACGCAAAACAGAAACGCCACCACAAAATTGGATTTTCTTGCCTATTCGCAACATTAAATCCAGCTCCTCGCCGCCATAAGATTTGAAGTTTTCACCAAATCCATGGGCTTTTTCTAAAATATTTCGTTGAGCTGAAGCGTTTGCAAAAAGCACCTTTTCTAATGGAATGAAATAGCCACTCTTAAATTTGTGCAAACCTCTCGATTTTCTATTCAAATATTGCTCGAATTTCTTATCCAAACTTGTGTATTCAATCAATCCACACGCGCCAATTGCATTTGGATTTTCAGCAAAAAAATCCAAATATCCCTGAACCCAGTTTTTAGGAAGAACAATATTCGCATTTGTAAAAAGGCAATATTCACCTTTTGCTTGAGCGATGCCCGAATTTCTTGATGCCGAACGACCTCGATTATTTTTATGTTGAATGAGTTGAAACTTACTCTCAAATTTGGCAGATTCCCAAATGTTTGCAGAATTATCATCTGAGCCATCATCCACGAAAATAATTTCAAACAAATTTGGATTTGCTGTTTG